>DASWKR010000048.1 GCA_036396535.1 Acidimicrobiia bacterium
CGGATTCACCCTGCTCGACCTTTCCTTGCTCGGTGTGGCACTGGTCAGGTCGAGCAGGGTGAACAAAGCACCGCAGGCCGAGCCGAGGGGGTGTCTTACGAGCGGTGGATGCTCACTTGCGCTGTCTCCCGCTTTGTGGGGGAGCGGATTCACCCTGCTTGACCTCTCCTTGCTCGGCGTGGCACCCGTCAGGTCGAGCAGGGTGAACAAAGCGCCGTAGGCCGAGCCGAGGGGGTGTCTGGCGCCGCGTGGTCTTCACTGTTGGGGCCCCCTCGACTCGGTCCCTGGCGGGACGCTCGTCGATCCTCCGGCGCTCGCCGGGGGATTGCGTATGGGGCGGGCGCTCGCCGGGGGATTGCGCGTGGGGGCTCTCGCCGCCTCACACTGTTTCCCGCTCCTCTTACGCAGTCTCCCGCTTTGCGGGGGAGCGGATTCACCCTGCTTGACCTTTCCTTGCTCGGTGTGGCACTGGTCAGGTCGAGCAGGGTGAACAAAGTGCCGCAGGCCGAGCCGAGGGGGTGTCTGGCGTCGGGTTGCCGCGACTGGTGGGCCCTCTCGACTCGGTCCCTGGCGGGACGCTCGTCGATTCCCCGGCTCTCGCCGGGGGACTGCGTGGTGGGGTGAGCTCAGATCGTGTTGTGGTCTCCGGCGAGGTGGGGGATGAAGCCCTTGAAGTGGATCTTCGTGCCGCTGTCGACATCGAGCAGGTACCAGCCGGCCTTGGAGTCCCGGACGTAGCCCACCCTTCCCCTGGCGGCACTGAAGAAGACGATGTCGCTGGCGTTGACGAGCTTTTCCTTGTGGCCGGTGAGCACGTCGATCTTGAAGATCCTCGTCTTGAAGTCCGCGCCGTCGTACGTCGTCTTGTACACGACGATCTCGTGATTGTTGATCCAACGAGCGTTGCTGTACCAGGCGTCGCAGGTGCCGGCGGCGAGCAGGTGGCGTTGCGTTGCGTTCGGCTTGACGACCATGAGCTTGGCCGCCCTCACGTACGCCAGGCCTGCGCACACCTCCTCGTCCCGCTGGTAGACGACGAGCTCGCCGTTCGGGGAGATCGACGGCCAGCGCGACTCCTTGCCGGACGTGAGCCTGGTCACCTGCTTCGTCGCACGGTCGACTGCGAACACGTCGTAGATGAACAGGTCGACGTCATTGCCTTGCCCGAGGACGATCGTGTTGCCCGAGTTGTCGATCGAAGTCGAGAGCAGCCCTCCATCGCCATCGAACCCGGAGTCGTAGCCGGGGAGGCCCGGCCCGTTCGAGAACTGAACGACCTTGCGCACCTTTTCGTTACGGCCGCGCATCCAAAGCGAGTTCACCTGCGGATCGCGCACACCTCCCGGGTCCGGCCAGAACAGGACGCGGCGCCCCGAGTCGGTGACGATCGGTTGGTGGACGTTGGGTACACCGTCCCAGAGCTCGTCTCCCGTCTTGGCGTCGTACGCCTCGAGGCCGGAGGCGCCCACACCGACCACGACCCCGGAGTCGATCGAGAACGTGGCGAGCGGTGGCAGCCTCTCACCAGCCCCCGCAGTCGAGGCGACGACGATCGAGCCGTTGTTGGCGATGTACGCCGCGATCGGCTTGGCGGAGGTGGCGGCCCCGGTCGCCGGGGCGACGAGGACGGCAGCGAGAGCTGCTGCGATTGCGGCGAGCGAGCGTCGACGGATCCGGCGTGCGGGCATGGCGGCAATCCTTCCATGGATCGGCGGACTCGGGGCGGGGTGCGGCGCGCCACGTCGCTGTGCCCCGGACCCGCACTCTATCCCCATGCATCGCCGGCCGCGGCCGGAGTTGAGCCGCCCGACTGGCACTCCCGCGTCACCCCGAGGCTCGGACGGTTCCGGCCACCTTGCTGCTCGCCCCTTGCGGTGAGCATCACACCTTCCAGGACGGGTACCGCTCCGGCAATGACAGGCCGCCCTCCGGGCAGGAGGGGCTCAGTGGAGTGGACTCTCGGGCACGTCGTCCGGCTCGGGCCCCGACGTGAGGCGCAATGTGCCGACGTTCTTCACGTTCCAGCACAAGGTCGATCCCTTGGCGACGGTGAGCCGGAACGGTCCTCCGACCGGCAAAGGACCGTCGCCGATGGCGAACGCCAGCCACCCACCCTCCACCAGGTCGGCGAGGGGGATCGATGCCCGGTAGGTCTCATCGGCCGAGATCACCGTGCAATGGGTGGCCTGCTCGAGCGGATCGGCCGCCTCGATGAGTTTGCCGACTGCGACCGCTCGGCCGGCTGCGCCGCCGGCGACCTCGCCCGCATCCTCGCCGACGCCTCCGAGCGATTCGAGATCGCCGGCGGTGAGGTCGGCTCGATGGGTGACGAGTCCTTCGACGGTCACGTAGGCGGTCACTGTCGCGAGGATACGGCTCGGCCGGTTGTGGCCGTCGGCACCTCATGCCAGGCTCGTGAGCAAATGCCTTCCCAGAGTCGTCGCCTCATAGACGACACCGTTCGCTATCTCTTCGCGCAGGGGACGCTCGCCCGCGGTTTCGACCACTTCGGCGGTCACCTCGACGAGCACGGTGCTCGATTCGCGGTCTGGGCGCCGCATGCACTCAGCGTGAGCGTCATCGGCGACTGGAACTACTGGAGCGCCGGGGCCGACCCGCTCGAACCCGTCGACGGGGGGATCTGGACCGGCCGGGTCTCGGGTGTCGTGGAGGGCAACACTTACAAGTACGCCATCCAAGGCCCGGACGGTGTCGTCCACGAGAGATCAGACCCGTATGCCTTTGCGGCCGAGGTGGCGCCGAAGACGGCATCGGTCCTGTGGAACCTCGACTACGAGTGGCGCGACCAGACGTGGATGAGCGACCGGGGCGATCGCAACGGCATCTCGTCGCCGATGTCCGTCTACGAGATGCATCTCGGGTCCTGGCGGCGCGGCACGGACGGGCTCTCGATGTCGTATCGATCGATCGCGGATCCGCTCATCGGCTACCTCACCGACCTCGGATTCACCCACGTCGAGTTCATGCCGCTCACCGAACACCCGTACTTCCCGTCGTGGGGCTACCAGACCACCGGGTACTTCGCGCCGACGTCGCGGTTCGGGACGCCACAGGACCTCATGTACCTGGTCGATCGGCTCCATCAGGCGGGCATCGGGGTGATCCTCGACTGGGTGCCCTCCCACTTCGCCACGGACGAGCACGGTCTCGGGTGGTTCGACGGCGCCGCCCTGTATGAGCACCCGGACTGGCGGCGCGGCTGGCACCCGGACTGGAACAGCGCGGTGTTCGACTACGGGAGGCCCGAGGTGATGAGCTTCCTCCTCTCGAGCGCCAACTTGTGGCTCGACCGCTATCACATCGACGGGATCAGGGTCGACGCGGTGGCGTCGATGCTGTACCTCGATTACTCGAGGGAGCCGGGTGAGTGGCTCCCGAACGATCACGGCGGCAACGAGCACCTCGAGGCGATCGAGTTCCTGCGCCGTCTCAACGTCATGGTCTACCGGACCCACCCAGGGACCTTCACCGTCGCCGAGGAGTCGACGGCGTGGCCCGGCGTCACCCGGCCGCCCGACCACGGCGGGCTCGGATTCGGGTTCAAATGGGACATGGGGTGGATGCACGACACCCTCGATTACTTCAGTCGGGATCCGCTCTACCGGTCGTACCACCAGGATCAGCTCACGTTCCGCATGATCTACGCCAACACCGAGAGCTTCGTGCTCCCGCTCTCCCACGACGAGGTGGTCCACGGCAAGGGGTCGATGGCTCGCAAGATGCCCGGTGACGAGTGGCAGCGCTTCGCCAACCTGAGGGCGCTCTACGGGTACATGTTCGGCATGGTCGGCAAGAAGCTGCTCTTCATGGGCAGCGAGATCGGGCAGTGGTCGGAGTGGGCGCACGACGGTTCGCTCGACTGGGCTGAAGTCACGCCCGGGTCGCGCCACGAGGGTCTTCAGCGGTGGGTGACCTCGCTCAACGAGGCATACCGGGCCCTTTCTCCCCTCTTCGCAGCCGACGCCCATGCAGAGTCGTTCCGCTGGATCGACGTCGGAGACGCCGCCCACTCGGTGGTGTCGTTCGAGCGTGACGACCTCGACGGCAACGTCGTCATCGTCGTCGGACACTTCTCGGGCGGCGACATCTCCGGCTACCGCATCGGTGTGGCAGGCGCCCACCCGTGGCGAGTTCTCCTCAACTCGAACGCCGAGCGATTCGGAGGGGCCGGCACGGGAACCGAGGGGGTCGTCCAACCTGACGAGGTCCCGATGCATGGCTACTCCCACTCGATCGAGCTATACCTGCCTGCCCTCTCCGTGATGTATCTCGTGCCGGCCTGATCGAATCCGTTCCGGCGTCCCACCATCGCAGTGGTGCGACCCAGGGACGCACGAACGAGGGCGGGAACCCGCTCGACCACTCTCTGCGTCCGACGGCCACGCGACCGAGGGAGTGATCTCATGATCCGCCGCCTGGCCACCACGCTCTCGACCATGGCCATCGTCCTCCTGATCGGTGCCGGACCGGCCGCCGCCTGTGGCTTTCTGGTCGCCGAGAACGGAACGGTTCAGCTCCTGCGCACGACGACGCTGGCTGCGTACTTCGACGGCGTCGAGCACTACATAACCTCGTTCGAATACGCCGCCGGCGTCGAGGAGTTCGGGTCGATCGTGCCGCTGCCGGACGTGCCGACGAGCGTGGAGCGCGGCGGTGACTGGACGCTGCAGCGACTCAATCTCGAGTTCGCGCCGCCGGAGCGGTCGTTCTTCGCTCTCAGCGCAGCAGATGCCTCTACGGCGGAAGTGATCCTCGAAACCCAGATCGACGCCCTCGACATCGCAGTGCTGCGAGGAGGCGCCGACGAGGTCGTCGACTGGGCGAACGACAATGGCTACGACCTTCCCGATGACGCGGCTGCCATGCTCGCCTTCTACGCAGACCGCAGCCCGATCTTCATGGCCGCCCGCTTCGACGCGGATCGCGCCGAGGAACTCGGCCAGAACGCGGGCGACAGCACGCCGATCCACGTGACCATCCCGACCGACTCACCCTGGGTGCCCCTGGCGATCCTCGGAATGGGAAAACAGGGCGACGCCCGCGCCGAGGCCGACCTGTACCTGCTCACGGATTCCGAGCCGCTGCTGATGCACGGCACCGGCCGGGGCGTGGAGGTCGAGGTCTCCGCTCGGACGACGCCGCTCCTCCTCGATGACCTGCGTTCGGACGAAGGGATGGAGTGGGTTCCGGAGCGCGGATGGGTGACGAAGGTGGTGATCGACGAGGCCGCCGGCAAGCTCGACTACGACCTGGCGATCTCGGTGGACGGAACGTTGCCCGCTCGCACCGACACGGGGCTCGATGCCGCCCAGGCAGCCGTCGTCACCCGGGGCGGATTCATCGCCGGGTTCGATGTGGGGACGCTGGCAGCGCCACCCGTGGCGGCGCCGTCGAACGGGACCGGCCAGGAGAGCGTGTGGCTGCTCGTCCCGCTGCTGGCGTTCTCGGTGGTAGGCGTGGCCACGATGGTGGCCGGCCCGCTGCTGATCGCCAGAAACGCTCGTTGACTCAAGGAGCGGGGACGAGCTCGATGTCGTGCGAACCGCACGTCCTGCACCGGAGGGTCGGTCCGGTCGCCGTCGGCCTCGAGACGGGCGTTGCCTGGGTGGTTGCGACCACCTGGCCGGGCCGCGGCTTGGGGCCCGGCTGAACGGGCGCCAAGACGACCCTGGCATCCATGTCGACCCCGCACGAGGCGCAGTATCTCGCCTTGCGGTGGTTCTCGGTGCCGCAGTTCGGGCACGCCAGCCACGGATCGTCTTCTGGAGGTGTGTGCGTCTCCTCCGGGTGCCCGGCGGAGACACCCTCCTGCTCATCGTCCTCGAACATGAAGTCGTGGAATGCCGGACCGAGCGGCTCGCTCGGCATCATCGCCCGGGCGCGCACGCTCACGCCGATGACCTCGCCCTCGATCGTCAGGTCGAAGAGCGCGATCTTCCTGCTGTTGGCGAAGGCGACCGCCCCCTCACTGAACCCCATCGGGCAGAACAGCAACGCCTCGAGGTCGGGGTAGCCCTCCAGGGCACGCAACAGGGCGATGACCGCCGTCTGCGTCACCGGGTTCTCGTCGATGCGCACCCTGGCGAGATACCCGCCGCCCAGCAGCTCGACCACCCCGTCGGTCGGCTCCTGGATGCGTTCCGGCGTGGCGCCGATGTGCACCATGAACCGGTGCACGGCGTGATACGCCTCCATCAAACCAAGTCTTCTGACTGCCATCGTCCAGTTCCGCTGCGTGGCCCGCCGTCCGTTACCTGTGCGCGTATCGGCACGGTTCAGGTACGCCTGGAGAGTATCGCGAGCCTGCCGCAGTCGTTCGGCTACGCCTCGGCTCCGATCTCGTCCGGCAGCGGGAACCACCGCAGATGCTCGAAGTCGGGGCTCACGTCCGGCATGCCGAACGGCACCGGAGGACCACTCTCCTCAGCCGACTTCACGATCCGGCGCGCCATGTCGAGGTAGCCGCCCAGCCCCGTCTCCTCCTCGGTGTGGCGCTTGCGGCGGTACACCATCGAGCCGTCGCCGTACTCGACGTCGAAGAGGCTCATCGGTGGCTCTGCGAGCGGATCACGGTGACGCCACAGCCCGCTCATCGGCTCGAACCGGTAGTACGGCAGGAGCCGCCAGCCGTCTGTCGCCACGACGTCGACGGCGTCGAGGATGTACTCGAACACCGCGTCCGAGATGAAGTAGTTGAAGTTGACCCGCACCCACCCCGGCTTGATGCCCTCGCATCCCTTGGCGATCTCCCGCTCGAACTCGTGCGAACGCTCGATATCGATCCCGAGGAGGCGATGCCCGTACGGCCCGGCGCAGGAGCAGCCGCCGCGAGCCTGAATCCCGAAGAGGTCGTTGAGGAGGGCGACGACGAAGTTGTGGTGCAGATAGCGGTCCCGGTGGCGGATCACGAACGAGACGATCGAGAGCCGATCGGCGTCGTGGTTGCCGAGGACCTCGACGTTCGGGTTGGCCGACCACCGGTCGATGGCGGCTCCGATGAACGCCTCCTCCCGGGCCGCGATGGTCTCCGTGCCCACCGCCGCCTTCAGTTGAAAGACGAGGCCTGCCCTGATCGAACCGATGATCTCCGGGGTCCCGCCTTCCTCGCGGTGCTCGATCTCGTCGATGTAGCGGTGCTCCGACGGGTTCACGTACGACACGGTGCCCCCGCCCGGCACGTCCGGCACCCGATTGCGGAACAGCTCGCGACGGGCGACGAGAACCCCCGGCGTCCCGGGTCCGCCGATGAGCTTGTGCGGCGAGAGGAAGATGGCGTCCTTGTACGCCAACCCGGCGTCATCGCCGTCACCCCGGAGGTCCATGTCGATGTCGACGTACGGAGCGGCGGCGGCGAAGTCCCAGAACGAGAGGGCTCCGTTACGGTGGAGCAGCGATGCGACCGCCTTCGTGTCCGTGATGATCCCGGTTACGTTGGATGCCGCCGAGAACGATCCGATCTTGAGTGGCCTGCCGGCATGCTCGACGAGTTCGTGCTCGAGGTGCGCCAGGTCGACATGGCCGTCGGCGTCCTCATCGATCGTGATGACGTCGGCGATCGACTCGCGCCATGGCAGCTCGTTCGAATGGTGCTCGAACGGGCCGATGAACACGACCGGGCGCTCGGCCGGCGGAATGCTCTCGAGCAGTCGGTAGCGGTCTGAGAGCTCGGCAGGCAACCGGATCCCGAGCACGCCGATCAGCTTGTCGACGGCTCCCGTCGAGCCCGATCCGCAGAAGATGACCGCGTGGCCGTCGGTGGCGCCGACGCAACGCTTGATGATCGTCCTCGCCTCCTCCCTGAAGCGGGTGGTCTGCAGTCCGGTGCCCGACGACTCCGTGTGCGTGTTGGCGTACAGGGGGAGGACGGCATCGCGGATGTAGTCCTCGATGAAGGAGAGCGCCCGCCCGCTCGCGGTGTAGTCGGCGTACGTGACCCGCCTCGGCCCATACGGGCCGGCGACGACCTCGGAGTCGCCGATGACCGACGACCGGATGTACTCGACGAGCTCTTCACCCACGGCACAGATGGTAGGGAATGGTCGGCGGTGAGGCCGTCCAACGGGTTCCTGCGTCCCGGTGTCGCAGGTGTGCGATGCCGGGACGCAGGAACGGATCTCATGCCGCCGGGCGGCACACCTTGCATCCTCGATAGCCCGCCGCCTCCGCAGTCTCCCGGGAGGGGAACCGCACCTCGTGGCGGCTCATGACCCGCCTGGCGTGGCGGCACGTCGGGAAGCAGTAGATCTTCGTGGTGTCGGAACCGACGAAGCGGACGCCCTGGTGTGCGAGTTCCTCATAGCCCGGCTCGAGGCCCTCGCTCTCCAGGAGCTTGCGCTTCATCGCCTCGCCGAAGGCGTACTCGCCGATCGTGCCGTCGCCGCGGCTCACCCGGTGACAGGGGATCACGACGGGCACCGGGTTCTTGTTGAGCGCGCTGCCGACGGCGCGGACGGCCCCAGGCTTGCCGATCTCTCTGGCGACCCAGCCGTACGGCCGAACCTGTCCCGCCGGGATCTCTGCCGTCTTGCGGAGGACGGCCTGCTGGAACTCGGTGAGAGCCCCGAGGTCGACCGGAAGGTCCCCGAGACGCCCGGTCTCGACGGCCTTCCTGAGACGCCGTGCGAGCAGCGTGGGAAGCTCCCCCTTCACGACGTCGCCCCCGACCCGCTCCTCGTAGTGGGAGCGGAAGGCGGCTTCGTCGGCGAGGGGCACCACCGCCGAGATGCCGCGGCGGTTGAACGCCACGAACATCGGGCCGATGGGCCCGTCGACCCTCGTGTACCTGTCGATGAGGTCGAGCTCCGCCAGCACCCGGGGGACGAGCCCTCCGGGAGCAGTCGTCCTGAGCGTGGCGAGCCCGGCCGTGACCATGTCGTTCATCGTGATGCGACCTCCTCTTCGATGATGCGGCGCAGCGTGTGGATCCCTCGATTGACATCCGACTTGACCGTTCCGATCGGCCTGTCGGTGGCCTCGGCGATGTCGCGATACGGCATGTCGACCACGTGCCGGAGCACGACGGCCGTCCGCTGCTCCGTCGACAGGGCTTCGAGCCTTCGCCGCCACTCAGCCGTGGCGACGTCTGCCTCGTCCTCTGCCGACGGTCTCGAGTCGCCCCCGTCGCCGGCCAGTTCGACCTCGGCGACTCTTCGGGAAGCCGACCGGGCGCGATTGCGAACGACGTTGAGCGCGATCGTCCACAGCCAGCCGAGCAGCTCGAGCTGCTCGATCCGGTCCGGGTCGTACCCCGCCAGGGCCCGGTACGCTCGCAGGAAGGTCTCCTGGGCGGCGTCCTCGGCGTCTGCGTGGTTGCGGCTCATCGATCGCAGCCCCGAATAGAGTCGATCCTGCGTTACGCGGACCAGGTCGGGGAAGGCGGCGTCGAGATCACGCGCCATGCGGCGCGTGAGCGATCGCTCTTGGGGGGTCACGTCGTTGTCACCTCGTGTGGTCTCCACCGATGAGAACCCCGAGGGGCGCGGCCCGGTTGCATGCCCGACTCAGTGGCGTCTGCGGAACCAGCCGTGGCCGCCCTCGTCCTCTCCTGCCGGCAGCTCATCGAGCATGGCGCCGAACTCGCCGGACGGCTCGAAGACGACCTCGCCTCCTGCGACACTGCCGTCGATCCTGTTAAGCCCCGTCGGGCGCCACCAGAAGACATCGGGGACGATCGCCCCGGGACCGGCCTCCCACAGGCGTGCCGACTCGGCGATCAGCGCCCTCGTCGAGGCGATCGCTCCCCTGTCGAGTATCGGGTGGTACAGGACGACCTCCTCGTTGGGGATTGCAACGGCGGCGCCGTATGGCGCCTCGTCCCATCTCCGGTCGAGCACGAGGAGGTGCGCCGACGTGAACGGCCCGCCCCGCAGGACGTGCACCTCGGCCCCGTCGATCGTCGTCGTCTCCTCGCGCACGTCGTCGGCCGTCTCGGTGGTGTTCCGCAGAGCCCGATCGAAGGCGATCTCGACCTTGATCGCCCAGGTCGTCAGCGTGCTGTGGGTGACCACGGATGGCTGCTCGGATCCTGCAACCATCAGTACGGCGACGAGACCCTCGTCGACGTCCCACTTGACGGCGTCCGTGGTGGCTGAGGCCGCCGCACTCGTGTGGATCCGGAGCCTGACGGCAGGGGCCGCCTCCTCCCAGGACGCCGGCATGCCGGGCGATGCGTCGAGGGTCGCGAAGTGGTCGGCGATGGCGGTCGCCCACCCGCTCGGCGAGCCGAGGGCAAGGGATTGGATGAGGGCAGCGAGGCTGTGGCGGCCACCGTCGTCTCGCTCGAGGACCATGTTCTCGACCGAGACGTCCTCGCCCCGCTCGCGGAAGTACGCCACCACGAGGTCGATAATCTGACTCACGTCTGGCTGCGAGTGCTCCACACCGCAAGGGTATCGACCCGGGCGCCCGATGGCCGGGATCAGTCCGGCTGGTTGCGGACGTGCATGGCGCTCATCTCGAGGCGCTCGTCGAGGAACGCCCGCAACGGCTCGCCGACCCCGGCCTCGTCCATGGCCAGCCGCATGCACCGCATCCACTCCTGAGCCTCCGGCGTGCCGATCGGGAACGGGAGGTGCCGCATCCGGAGACGAGGGTGGCCTCGCTTCTCGACGTAGAGGGGAGGGCCGCCGAGCCACCCGGACAGGAACTCGTAGAGCTTCTGGCGTGACGTCGACGTGTCGCGGGGGAGCATGGCACGGATGCCGGGCGACTCGGCTTCGATGGTGTCGTAGAACGCCTCGACGAGTCGACGGACTCCATCGTCGCCGCCGATGGCCTCGTACGGGGTCTGGAACGGCCCCCAGTCGCTGCTGTGCACCTGCATGGCGTCGCCAAGGATACGGCTGCCGGCCGCGGCACTCCCCATGTGGTGGAACCGATGACGGATTGATCACACCGTGACGGGTGAGCTGCGTATGCTCGCCACGAGACGGGAAAGGGGTGAGGGCGTGAGGCAGTCAGATTCGGCCTCTGTCGTTGACCGTGTGGTGAGGGCGGCGTTCGTCGCCTGCCTCGTCATCGGTTGGATCATCGTCGTCGGCGCGGACGCCGACGCCAGCATCGAGGGCCCCTGCGAGGGGGAGGCGACCGTCGACGGCGTCACGTACGACGACACGTACGACACCAAGGACAACGCCATCCGGTTTCCTGAGAACCCTGGTGGCATGGTGATCCCGTACCGGGGCGCCATCACCGCCGAGAACATGGACTACGACGGCAGCGTCGGCGTGGTGATCGGTCCGGCCGTCGTGGCGATCGCCGACTGGGGGCCCGACGAGAATCCGCAGGACACGCGTGAGAAGCAAGGCGACTACACGCTCGGCACCGAGCTCGACAACCTCGTCGGGATCTACGAGGTACGCGCCGTGCACAACGTCGGCGGCGCCGAGGCATGCTCGGCAACCGTGTACATCAAGATCGAAGGAAGCCCGCTGTCCACGCCGATCGGGCTCGCCGCAGTCATCGGCGCCGCCATCTTCCTGATCCTCATGCTGCTCGCAGCGATGAAGAAGAGCGGTGAGCTGCGGGGCAGACCCGTCCTCGGGCTCATCATGGGCCTGCTGTTCGGTCTGTTCCTCGCGCTCGTGCTCCAGCAGTTCTGCATCTGGCCTCTCGACAACCTGACCGTGATCGGCCTTCCGCTCCTCATGGCTCTCGCCGGGCTCGGCCTCGGCGTGTGGGGACCGTTCGGGAAAGCGCCTCCGACCTCGATCGAACGCGCCGTGTGAGCGGCGTCCCCCATCCGGTCTGGCGTCCCCCTGTCCCGTTGATGCGACGGAGGGACGCAGGAACGGGAAGGGAACTCAGCTGAAAGGCGTCTCGGGGGGTTGCTCGGGGACGCCGTCGACGTGGATCTCGACACGCTCGTTGTAGAAGCTCACGTATCCGGCGATGTCGGCGGCCTCGCCGATGGGGTGCCGGTACCACCACACGACGTTCTCGAAGGACTCGCCACCGGCGTCCACCGTGTAGTAGTTGGCCATCCCCTTGTACGGGCAGTACGTCTCGAGATCGGTCACTGTCAAGAGGTCCATGCGCACGTCGGTCTTGGGGAGGTAGTAGCGGGTCGGGAGGCCCGTCTCGAACAGGAGCTTCGGCTGTCGTGAGTCTGCGACCTTCTCTCCGCCGATGAACACCTCGACGTGCCTGCTCGACTGGAGAACGTCGACCCTCGTGTACGGGTCCCGGGGATGCACGTAGATCTGCTCGTCTTCCTCGAACCACGACTCCATCTGGCCGAAGTCGATCCTCACGTGGTCTGCGATCTCGTCGATAGGTGACTGGCGGTACCACAAGGCGGCCCCAAGAGCCTCCGCCTTGTCGGTCTTCACGTCGTACACCTCGGAGTCTCCGCGGCTGGGTGAGCGGTTCGTGTCACCGCTGGCGACCAGGAACTCGATGTTCACGTCGGATGCCGGGATGTAGTACGTCGGGTAGTAGGGCTTCTCCCACACCATCTTCACGTTGACACTATCGGCTATGAGGCGACCTCCCAGGTAGGTCCTCACCCGCTTCGCCGTCGGCTCGACGCGTACTCTCCCTCTGGTCGTCGTCATGTGATGTCCCTCCGCTCGGCGCCATGTGGTCAAGCCAACGGACGCCCGCAGACGAGCATTCCCACCCGCAGCCGCCCGCTAGCTTCCAGGTCGTGGACATCCTCATCGCCGACAACTTTCCCGTAGGCGCCGTCGCCGAGCTGCGCGGCGCCGGCCACACCGTCCGGCACGAGCCCGGCCTCGGCGCCGACGACATCGCCGGCGCGATCGGCGATGCCTCCGCCCTCGTCGTGAGGGGAACCAATGTGGGCGCCGCCGTCTTCGATGCGGGCAAGGCGCTCCGGCTCGTCATCCGAGCGGGCGCGGGAGTGAACACGATCGACGTGCCGGCCGCCTCGCAGGCCGGAGTCCTCGTCGCCAACACGCCGGGCAGGAACGCCATAGCCGTCGCCGAGCTCGTCCTGGGGCTGATCACCGCGATAGACCGGCGCATCCCGGACGCCGTCGCCGACCTGCGGGCCGGCAGATGGGACAAGGGCCGCTACTCGAAGGCCGAGGGGCTCGCCGGCAAGACGCTGGGAATCGTCGGCGTCGGGGAGATCGGCCTCGAAGTCGCCAAGCGGGCGACGTCGTTCGACATGCATGTCATCGCGGTGCAGAAGGCGGGACGTCCTCCCGGTGTCCTCAGGCGCATCGGCGAGATCGGCATCGGGCTGGTTTCCGACGACGACGCCCTCCTCACCACAGCCGATGTGGTCTCGATCCACGTGCCGGCGACCCAGGAGACGGCCGGTCTCGTCGACGAGAGGTTCCTCGCCACGATGAAGGAAGGGGCGATCCTCATCAACACCTCGCGGGGCGATGTCGTGGACGAGGAGGCCCTCGTCGCCGCGATGGACACGAGAGGCATCAGGGCGGGGCTCGACGTCTTCAGGGACGAGCCATCGGGCTCCGAGGGGGACTTCACGTCTCGCCTCGCCGCCCATCCGTCGGTGTACGGCACGCACCACATCGGTGCATCGACCGAGCAGGCGCAGCGGGCGATCGCGGCCGAGGTCGTCGAGATCGTCGCCGCTTTCACGAGGGGCGCCCTCCGAAACTGCGTCAACCTCGCCGACCAGCCGGCCGGGGATGTCCTCACCGTCCAACACGTGAACCGCGTCGGTGTGCTGGCCGGCGTTCTCGGCGTCCTCCGTGACGCCGGCATCAACGTGACGACCATGGAGAACCGTCTGTTCACCGGCGGCCACACGGCAACGGCGTCGATCAGGGTCGACGGGGAGCTCGGCGAAGACATCGCAGCCACGGTCGAGGCGCTCGACACGGTCGTTTCCGTGACCGTGGTCCGGACGTGACCCCGCTGTTCCGTCCGTTCGCCGCCTACCTGGCCAGCCCGGAGAAGGCGGCCGAGGTGGCCATGCCACCCGTCTCGTCGGTGACGAGCGAGCAGTGGGAGCGCCTCACGCAAGAGAAGCCGAACAGCTTCCTCCACGTGATGCGGTCGGCCATCGACAGTGACGGCACCGAGACGGTCGAGGTCCCAGGCATCACGGACGGGCGAGCCCGGCTCGACGAGATGATCTCCTCGGGGGTCTTCGTCCCCCACCCCGAGAAGGCGTACTACCTCCACCGACTGGCTTCTGACGACGTCGCGAAGACGGGGGTGGTCGCAGAGATCGCAGTTGCCGGCATCGCGGACGGGCGGGTGAGGCGCCACGAGGCGACCCGCGTCGAGACCGAGGAACGCATCGCCGTACACCTCCGCGAGGTCGGGGCCCACGCCAATCCTGTCGCCCTCACCTACAGGGTCGATCGGGACCTCGCCCATCTCGTCGACCGCCTGACGCGGGGCACGCCCGTCATCGACTTCCTGGCGGACGACGACGTGCAGCAGACGATCTGGATCGTCGACGAACCGGGCGACGTCGCCGCGCTCGACGAGGCCCTTGCGAAGATCGACCGGCTCTACATCACGGACGGGCACCACCGCTGCGCCGCTGCCGCCCGCCTCGCCGCCGAGGAGGCCGATCTGTCGGCAGGCTTCGTCGGCGTGGTCTTTCCCGACGACGAGATCCGTCTCGTCGAGTACAACCGGTGCGTGCTCGATCTCGGCGGGATTTCCGAGGCGTCCGTGATCGCGGCGCTCGAGGCCAGGATGCAGGTCGACGAGCTCCACATCGGCTGGGCGGAGGAGGCCCGCCCGAAGCGGCGGGGAACCGTCTCGATGTGGATGGGAGCCAAGTGGTATCGCCTCATCCTGCCGGACGCGGCACTGGGCGATCCGGTCGCCGAGCTCGACGTGGCGCGCCTCCAGAGTGAGGTGCTCGCCCCGGTGTTCGGCATTGCCGATCCTCGAACCGACCCACGGCTCGTCTACGTTCCGGGCACTGTCGGTATGAGCGGGCTCGAGCGGCGAAGCGGCGCGGCGTGCTTCGCACTCCATCCGACGAGCCCTGCCCAGGTGATGGCCGTCGCCGACGCCGAGCTCGTCATGCCGCCGAAGTCGACGTGGTTCGAGCCGAAGGTCCACGGCGGGCTGATCGTCAAGGTCGACCGGATGTTCGACGAGTCCGGACGTTCCCCCGGGGCGGTATAAGCTCGACGCGAAGACTCGGGGAGGAGGTGACCAGGGTGCAGAAGAAGTACACCCGGCTGACGACCCCACTCGTTCGCGACGGCGCCGTGCTGCGCCAGGCCTCGTGGGACGAGGCGCTCGATAGGGCCGCGGCGGGCCTCTCGGCCCACAAGGGCAGCACATACGGGATGTTCTCGTGCTCGAAGGCGACGAACGAGATGAACTTCATGGCGCAGAAGTTCTCGCGCATCGTCCTCCAATCGAACAACATCGACAGCTGCAACCGCACCTGACACGCTCCATCCGTCGCCGGTCTGGCGGCAGTGCTCGGAGCGGGGGGCGGTACCTCTTCGTACGAAGAGATCGAGACGGCAGACGTCATCCTGTTGTGGGGATCGAACGCGCGTGAGGCGCACCCGATCTTCTTCCATCACCTCATCAAGGGCGTCCGCAACGGGGCCAAGATGTACGCAATCGACCCGCGGCGGACCTCGTCGTCGGAATGGGCAGACGCCTGGCTCGGGATCGACGTCGGCTCCGACATCGCGCTGGCGAACGCCGTGGGGCGCGAGATCATCTCGGCGGGGCTCGCCGACATGGCGTTCATCGAGCGTGCAACGACCGGGTTCGAGGAGTACGAGCGAACCGTCGAGCCGTACACACTCGAGCGAGGCGAGCAGATCACCGGTGTGCCGGCAGAAGTCATCCGCCAAATGGCACACGATTACGCCACTGCGCCGACCGCCCAGATCTGCTGGACGCTCGGCATCACCGAACACCACAACGCCACCGACAACGTCCTGGCGCTGATCAGCCTCGCCCTCCTCACCGGCCACGTCGGGCGCTACGGATCCGGGCTCGTCCCGATTCGCGGTCAGAACAACGTCCAGGGCGGTGGCGACATGGGAGCCCTGCCCAACAAGCTGCCCGGCTTCCAGGACATCACGGATCCGGTGGCGCGCGGCAAGTTCGAGGCGCTGTGGGGAGTCGACGTCCCGGCAGAGCCCGGGTGGCACATCTCGCTCATGTTCGAGGCGATGGAGCGAGGTGACATGCGGGCGCTGTACGTGATCGGCGAGAACCCAGCCCAGTCGGAGGCAGACGTGTCGCACACGATCGGGCTGCTCGAGGGGCTCGACTTCCTCGTGGTCCAGGACCTCGTCCTCACGAAGACCGCCGAGATGGCCGACGTGGTGTTCCCTTCCGCCGCCTCGTGGGCCGAGAGCGAAGGCACTGTGACGTCGAGCGAGCGCAGGGTGCAGCGGGTGCGCAAGGCGCTCGAGCCACCGGGCGAGGCCAAGGACGACATCGAGATCCTCAGCCTGCTCGCCGACCGGCTCGGCCACCCCTGGGGCATCCCGACCGCAGAGGAGGCGTGGGACGAGCTGCGCTCGTTGTCACCGATGCACGCCGGCATGTCGTATCGCCGTCTCGAGGACAACGGCGGGCTGCAATGGCCGTGCTACGACGAGGACGACCCGGGAAGCCAGTTCCTCCATGCCTGGCTGTGGGACGACCCGATGCAGCGTGATCCTGCCCCCTTCATCCCGACGGAGTGGCTGCCTCCCGTCGACGAGCTCACCGACGAGTACCCGATCCGCATGACGACCGGTCGGCGCCTCGACTCGTACAACACAGGCGTGCAGTCCGGTGGCTTCGACTCGCCGATCCGCAAGGGTGGGCGCATCGAGCTGTCTCCTGAAGATGGCCTGGCTCTCGGGATCGACGAAGGCGACATGGTGCGGGTGTCTTCGCGGCGCGGTGCCATCGACGTGCCTGCGTTCTTCCACGCCAGCCTGCGCCCCGGGCTCGCCTTCATGCCCATCCATTTCCCCGACGAGGTCGACGTGAACCAGCTCACGATCGACCACTGGGACCCGAAGTCGGGCACCGCCGAGTTCAAGGCCACCGCCATCCGCGTCGACTCGGTGTGATGACGCGCTGGTTTCCCGGCGCGGCGATCGTGCTCGTCGTCTCGATGGCGGCGGCGTCCTGCAGCGAGACGACGCCCGACGCCGCAGGATCCAGCACGACGGGCGAGCCGCCGAACGGCACCACGAGCGAATCCTCCGAGCCGCCGGCCACGACCGGTGGCGGTCCTGGCGCGTCGTCCACGACGGTGGCGACGTCCACGACCACCGCGCTTCCCGAGCTGCCGCTCCGAGGACTCGACCTCGAGCTCATCGGCGAAGGATTCCATCAGCCAACCGTCGTCGCTTCACCGCCGGGTGACCTGCGGCTCTTCGTCGTGGAGCGGCAGGGCACCATCGAAATCATCGATCCCGAAGGCGGTCCGCTCGAAGGCCACTTCCTCGATCTGCGGGATCGGGTCGGGTCGAACGGCATCGAGCAGGGGCTGCTCGGGCTGGCGTTCCATCCCGACTACGAGGCCAACGGGCGGCTGTTCGTCTACTACGTCACGACGGTGGGCAACCGTCGCCTCGCCGAGTACCGCGTCGGCGACGACCCGAACCAAGCGGACGTCTCGACCGAGCGCGTGCTGTTGGAGCGGGAGCAGCCTCCGGACTCGTCGGACATCCGCCACTACGCGGGCAACGTCCTGTTCGGACCAGACGGATACCTCTACGTGTCCCTCGGAGACGGCGCCGACTTCCGCAACCAGGGACAGGACCCGAACACCGTGTTCGCCTCGATCATCAGGATCGATGTCGACGGGGGTGAGCCCTATGCCATCCCAGCGGACAACCCGTTCGTCGACGGCGGGGGGGCACCCGAGGTTTGGGCCTACGGGCTGCGCAACCCGTGGCGTTTCACGATCGACCCCGTCGAGCGCCTCCTCTACGTCGCCGACGTCGGCCAGGCGGACTACGAAGAGGTGAACATCGTCTCGATCGACGAGGGCGGCTACAACTTCGGATGGCCCATCACCGAAGGCAAGCATTGCTTTTCGCCCGCGGACTGCGACATGGCCGGCTTGACGCTTCCGGTGATCGAGTACGACCACGAATCAGGCTGCTCGGTGACTGGAGGGCACGTGTACCGCGGCGCCGCCATTGCGGAGCTGGACGGTCATTACTTCTATGCGGACTGGTGCAACGGCTGGGTGCGCAGCCTCAACTACACGGCGGGGCCGGCCACGACGCTGCGCGACTGGACCGCGGACCTGGCCGGCGTTGGCCAGCCGAACACGTTCGGCATCGGTGGGGACGGCGAGCTCTACGTCGCCAACTACGAGGGCCAGGTGTTTCGAATCGTTCCCGTCCGCTGAGAATCCGTTCATGCGTACCTCTGTCGCGCATGTGCGATGTGGGGACGCCGGAACCGAGGGGGCGCCGGGTGCGTTCCGTTCATGCGTACCTCTGTCGCGTATGTGCGATGTGGGGACGCCGGA
The DNA here is from genome assembly GCA_036396535.1 of Acidimicrobiia bacterium. Classification (NCBI taxonomy): domain Bacteria; kingdom Bacillati; phylum Actinomycetota; class Acidimicrobiia; species Acidimicrobiia bacterium. Next base: position 18,443 of record DASWKR010000048.1, read on the forward strand.
ACCGAGGGGGCGCCGGGTGCCTTCCGCTCTTGCGTCCCTCTGTCGCGTATGTGCGATGTGGGGACGCCGGAACCGAAGGGGGGCGCCGGGCAACCGTCGCTGTCACACCCCATGCTCATGATCGGATGGATGAGCAGAGACACAACACTGGCACACCTCGCCGCGGGTCAGCACGGCGTGTTCACCCTCGAGCAGGCTCGAGAGATAGGAATCGATGGACGCCTCGTCTTCCAGCGGGTTCGGCGCGGGGTCTACGAGGCCGTCGCGCCCGGCGTCTACGGCATCGGCGGCGCGCCGTCGAGTCGATCGAAGGACATCGTCGTCGCTGCGATGTCCATCGGCCCCGAGGCGGTCGCCTCGCATGGGACGGCGGTAGACCTGTGGGGCATCGGACCGAGCTGCGATCGCATCCACGTCGTGGTCCGACGGTGGCGGCGGCGCAGGAGGACCGACTTCTCGGTTCACGAGTCCCTCGATCTGGAGGATTCCGATCGAACCGTGCTGAACGGTATTCCGGTCACGACCGCCGTCCGCTCCGTCGTCGACATCGGTGCGACTGCGCCATGGCTGACAGAGCGGGCGCTCGATGCAGGCGTGCGCAGAGGGCTGTTCACCGTCGCCGACGCGGTGCGGCTCGTTGCTCGGGTTGGAAGGAGCGGCCGACGGGGGGTCGGGGTGATCCGACCGCTGCTGGACGAGCGACTGTCCTGGGTCGGGGCGTCCGAGAGCGCCTTGGAGGACAGCTTCCGGGGCATCATCTCGAAATCCGGGCTGCCCATGCCGGTGTCGCAGTACGAGGTGTATGACGCCCTCGGCGACTTCGTGTGCCGCGCCGACTTCGCCTATCCCCAGGATCGGCTTCTCATCGAGCTCGACGGCTCGGCCTATCACACCGATCGCGTCGACTTCCAGCGGGACAGGTCACGCCAGAACAGGGCAGCGCTGCAGGGTTGGCGATTCCTGAGGTACACGTGGTTCGACGTCACCGAGCGAAGGCAGGTGATGGTTTGGCAGATTCGCTCGGCCCTCGCCGACGAGACCGCCTTTCTTGCGTCTCTCGATCGCACCATTGCGACGCCGGGACGCCAGAACGGCTCAGGTGGAGCGCTCGAGAGCTCCGGCGTCCCGTGATCGCATATGTGCGATGCAGGGACGCACGAACGGGAGGGGGAGTCCGCAGGCGGCGTTCCGTTAGTCTGCACGTGCCCGCGATCAGGGGAGCCGGCCATAGATCTGAAGCTCATGTCGGCCGTCCCGACGGCGCAGGAGCGCGCCGCGGTCGACTCCGTGCTCGGGCTTCCCGAGTCGGGATGGGCAGGAGGGATGAGGCGCCCGATCGACGGTCACGTTGCTTTCGGCGGCTTCCATCGGTCCCAGGATCTCCGTGACCAACTCCTCCCCGTCCTCCACTCGGTTCAGTCGGCTCTCGGCTGGATCTCTCCAGGCGCCCTCAACTACGTGTGCGAGCGGCTGATCGTGCAGCCGGCCGAGGCGTACGGCGTGGCCACGTTCTACTCGCTGTTCGCAACGGAGCCGCGCCCTCCTCGCGTCGCCCACCTCTGCGACGACATCGCCTGCAAGCTGGCGGGTGCCGACGACATCGCGCTGCTCTTGGAAACCGAGCTCGGGCCGTCCGGATCCAATCCGGACTCCACCTGGATGCCGAGTCCCTGTCTCGGGCAGTGTGACCGGGCCGTGGCTGCGCTGCTCCAGCTCGCCGGCGATGATGACACGGTCCTCGCCCCGGCCACTGCGGAGGGGATCGTCGCCGCGCTGGCCGGCCAGAAGTCCCCGCAGCTGCCGCCGATCCCATCGCCGACGCCGCAAACCGAGTCGGACCCGGGGGAGCTGCGGATCCTGCGGAGGATCGGGGTCGTCGACCCCGAGAGCCTCGTCGACTACCGGTCCGCCGGAGGGTACGACGCCCTGGCGCAAGCGATCACGCTGGGAGCGGACGCGGTGATAGGCGAGGTGAGGGCAGCGAATCTGCGAGGCAGGGGCGGGGCCGCTTTCCCGACGGGCGTGAAGTGGGAGGCGGTGGCGGCCGGGTCGGCGACGCCGAAGTACGTGGTCTGCAACGCCGACGAGTCGGAGCCCGGCACGTTCAAGGACAGGGTGCTCCTGGAGGGCGATCCGTTCGCCGTCATCGAGGCGTTGACCATCGCCGGGTTCGCAACCGGCGCAGTGCGGGGATTCGTCTACATCAGAGGCGAGTACCCGTTGGCCACCCACCGAGTCGAGACGGCGATCGCAGCCGCCCGATCGGCGGGGCTGCTCGGAGAGGATGTCATGGGGGCGGGATTCGCCTTCGACGTCGAACTGCGAAGAGGCGCAGGCGCATACATCTGTGGCGAGGAGACGGCGCTCTTCAACTCCATCGAGGGCCACCGGGGGGAGCCCCGCCAGAAACCGCCATTTCCCACCCAGGCCGGCCTCTTCGGCAAGCCGACGGTCGTCAACAACGTTGAGACGCTGGCCAATGTGCCTTCGATCGTCATCGGGGGCGGGGAAGCGTTCGCGGCGATCGGCACCGCCGAATCGACCGGCACCCGCCTGTTCTGCCTCGCCGGGCACGTCGGGACACCGGGGGTCTACGAGGTGCCGTTCGGAACGACGCTGCGCCGGCTCGTCGACCTGGCAGGCGGTTTCGTAGGCGACGTGAAGGCGATCCTCCTGGGAGGCGCCGCCGGCTCGTTCGCCTCGCCCGAGGTGCTCGACCTGCCGCTCACGTTCGAGGACACGAGCGCTGCAAACGTGTCGCTCGGGTCCGGCGTGGTGATGCCGTTCAACGAAACCACCGACTTCATGGCGATCGCCCATCGAATGGCGGGATTCTTCCGCGACGAGTCGTGTGGGCAATGCGTGCCGTGCCGGGTGGGGACCGTCCGTCAGGAGGAGGCGCTCTTCCGGCTGTCGAGCGGTACCGGCGACGACACAGAGCTCGAGCTGTTGCGCCAGATCGACCAGGTGATGAAGGATGCGTCGATCTGCGGGCTCGGTCACACGGCGGGGTCTGCGATCCAGTCGGCGATCGGCCTCGGCCTCATCGGAGGTGCGGCGTGATCGAGTCGAGGATCGATCCGCCGCGACGACTTGTCGAGATCACCCTCGATGGTGAGCAGCTGCGTGCTCCGGAGGGCAGCACCATCCTCCAGGCGCTCCGCTCGGCCGGAAAGCCGCAGCCGACGTTGTGCTACCTCGAGAACCTCACTCCCGTGAACACCTGCCGGGTGTGCGTCGTCGATGTCGCCGGCTCGCGCACCCTCGTGCCGGCGTGCTCCCGCTCTGTCGAGGATGGCATGCAGATCGCAACGGACACCGACCGCGTGCGGCACAGCCGAAGGATGGTGTACGAGTTCCTCGCCTCTTCCGTCGACCTGAGCCTCGTCGACGACGCGACGCGAGCATGGATGACCGAATACGACGTCGACCCGGGACGATACGGTCCGGCGGCCGCGCCTCACGTCACTGCACCGCATGCCGGCCACCACGAGCCGCCGGTCGGCAGCACCGCGGCCACCGTCGCCCAGCCCGTGAAGATCCACGACGACCTCTACATCAGGGATTACTCCAAGTGCATCCTCTGCTACAAGTGCGTCGAGGCGTGCGGCGAGGACGCCCAGAACACCTTCGCCATCGAGGTTGCCGGCCGTGGTTTCGACGCCAGGATCTCCACAGAGTTCGACATCGAGCTGAACGAGTCTTCGTGCGTGTACTGCGGCAACTGCATCGGGGTCTGCCCGACCGGTGCCCTCATGTTCAAGTCCGAGTTCGACCTGCGGCAGGACGGGACGTGGGACGAGGGCCGCCAGACGATCACCACGACGATCTGCCCGTACTGCGGTGTCGGCTGCAATCTCGAGCTGCACGTCCAGGACAACGAGATCGTGAAGGTGACCTCGCCGCTCGACCACAGTGTCACGAATGGCCACCTCTGCATCAAGGGCCGCTTCGGTTTCCAGCACGTCCAGAATCGCTGATCGGAGAGCCGGGAACGAACGGCGCCCGTGGGGTGTCTATCGGATGATGAAGGACCTGGAACAGGCGCCGGTCGCGTCGCTGCGCACCTTCGACTTCGACGCTTTCTACAAGGCGACTTGGAGCGACGTGTATCGAGCCTTGTGGGTCACGTTCCGCGACAGCGATCTGGCGCAAGAGGCGACCGACGAGGCGATGACGAGGGCCTATCAGCACTGGAGCAGGGTCCGCTCATACAGGAATCCGGCGGGGTGGGTGTACCGCGTTGGTGCGAATTGGGCACACAACCGGCTGAGGAGGAGACGGCTGGAGCGCGACCGGCGCGAACCGGCGCCCACCGCTCGCCCTCCCGAGCCGTCCGGTGTCGCCGAAGCGGTCAGGAGGCTCCCACTACCTCAGCGTCAGGTGGTGGTGATGCGCCTCCTCCTCGATTGGTCGGAGCTCGATACTGCTGAAGCGCTCGACATCAAGCCGGGAACGGTGAAGAGCCGCTTGAGCCGCGCCGTGGCACGACTGAGAGAGGAGTTGGAATGATCACCGAGCAGGAGATCCGAGTGGAGCTCGAGCTCGACGCCGCGGGAGCACCGCTGAATGCAGGAGATCTCGAGGCCGTCGTGCGGCGCGGGCGCCGGCGCCGGTTCGTCAGGAGGGGCGCCGCGGTGGCGGCGATGTCGATCGCAACCGCGGTGGTGGCCCTGACTGCGATCGCATTCGTCACGCCCGACCGCGCGGCCGCGCCGCCGCCGTCCGATGATGGCGCCTACTTTCCGATCCCGCGATGGCTACCGCCTGGCGCTCAGGCGGAGGGACACATGTCGACTCCTGATTCCCCAGGGCGATCGACCGTACACGCCGCCCTTGCAGCGGTGACCGGCGGCTCGATCAGCCGCGCGGTCACATTGACGGTTTGGCTCGCGTCAGCCGATGAGAAACTGCCTCCCGGCGTCGACGTCCCGGTGCGGACCGGGTCGACTGTCGATGATCAGGTGCGAATCGTGCGGATCGCTGACTTCAGCGAGGTCGACCCGTCATACGGAGGAGCCGTCGTCGAATGGATCGAGAGCGGCCGGCGCGTGAGCGTCGTCTCGGCCGAAGGGGACGTCGAAGCGACACTTGCAGTCGCGCGCCGCGTGACCATCGACTCATCGGGCGAGCTGACCGCGGCGGCGGTCGGGCTGGATGTGACATCGTCTGACCTCGATCTCCTCGTGGCGCCGCTCGTGACCTCCTCGAGACCGATGCCGTACGTACTCGTTACGTTCGACGGGGATCCCTCGCCACACGTCTCGATCGAGGTCTCGCAGGAGCCGGCCGGCACCATTGCCGCCTCGGCAGGAAGCGCAGGGCGGACCGTCGTGCGCGGCCTCGATGCCTACATCGTCACAACGCTCGACGCACGCATGATCGTCTTCTCCTTGCCGTCGGGCCGGGCAGTGTCGGTCTCCAGTCATGGCCTCAACAGCGATCAGCTGCTTCCGATCGACCAACTCCGTCGCATCGCCGAAGGTCTCGACCTGGTCGACCGCCCCGGGTGGGTGGCGGAGCTCGGCGTCGACGATGCGGGGGTCCTGCCCACCACCACGATGTCGCCCTGAACAGCGCCCCTCCGGCGAGCGAGACGACTCCCCCTTCTAGTCTCCGGCCCATGGACGCCACCACGACCCGCCGGATCCGCCGGTGGACCCGCGGTCATGTCACCGAGGCGACCGACGTCCTCGTCTCCGAGGAGCCCGTCGAGTTCAGGCTGGGGGGTGTCCCGATCGCAGTGCTCATGCGGACGCCGGGCGACGAGGCGGAGCTCGGTCTCGGCTTTGCCATCACCGAGGGGATCGTGCTCGGGCCTGAGGAGGTGGCGGCCGTCGAGCCCGCCACCGAGCTCGGTGACCGGTACGACATCGTCCTCTCCGAGGGTGTGACCGTCGATCCGGAGCAGTTCCGCCGCAACCTGTACACGACGTCGTCCTGCGGTGTGTGCGGCAAGGCCTCGATCGACGCGGTGCGGGTCACTGCGCGCCGGCCACCGTCGGGTCCCGTCGTGTCACCCGAGCTGTTGCTGTCGCTGCCGAGCCGGATGCGGGACACCCAAGACGCCTTCGACGCGACCGGCGGCTTGCACGCCGCGGCGCTCTTCGATCCACCCGGATCCCTGCTGGCCGTCTGCGAGGACATCGGCCGTCACAACGCCGTCGACAAGCTGGTCGGCAAGGTGGCGAGAGCTCGCTGGCCGATCGGCGAGGCGATCCTCGTCGTTTCCGGAAGGGTGAGCTTCGAGATGGTCCAGAAGGCGGCGGTGGCAGGAATCCCGGTCGTCTGCGGTGTGTCGGCGGCGTCGTCGCTGGCCGTCGAGCTCGGCGAGGAGCTCGGCCTGACGGTGGTCGGGTTCCTCCGCGAAGGTGGCTTCAACGTCTACGCCGGGGCCCACCGGGTGTCGTGACACAGCCGCCTTGTACCATTCGGGCATGGCGATCGACATCGCAGGCTTCATCACATACCTGAAGGACCACGCCGTCGAGCACGGCTTCCACGTCCACGACGAGCGGCACTTCATCGAGACCTACTCGCTTCGCCAAGCATGGGAGGTCGACCTCCATCCCGAATCGGCGTGCGACGGTCCGCTCGACCTCAATCTCGCCTTCGACGTCGAGCCGCGGATCGTGCTCGCTCTCGAGGACCAGATGGACCGCCTCGACGACGACTACGAGGAGCCGGAAGGCGACTTCCAGCTCCCCCTCATCTTCAATTGGGGCCTTCCCCCGCTGGCGGCACCTCCGGATCTCATCATCCTGGCGGCCGAGCTGTCGGGCATCGGCGGCCACGACCTGCCGATCGAGGTATCGGCGATCGACTCGTCAGGGGCGCTCGCCCAGAGCCCCGATCGGCGCCTGTCGCTCGTCGGGAAGGTGCAAGTCTCACTCGTCGACGTCATGTTGGGCCGTGAGAAGCTGTGCGACCTCCTCGACCGGTGTCGGGATGTCAGCGAGTACCTCGTCAAGGAGTCCGACAACTGGGACGTCCGGTGGCCGGAAGACAACGAGGCGTGACGGGACTCGACGGCAAGGTCGCCATGGTCACCGGCGGTGCCTCGGGCATGGGCGCCGCCACGGTCGAAAAGCTCGCAGAGCGCGGCTGCGCCGTCGTCGCGCTCGACCGCAACGCCGCCGGGCTCATCGCGCTGTCGAGAGAGGTCTCGGGTATTTCGACGATGGCCGGGGACGTCACATCCTCCACGTTCTGCGATCGGGCCGTCGACGCAGTGGTCGTCGAGCACGGGACGGTCGACATCCTCGTGAACGCGGCCGGCATCATCGTCAGGGCGACGGCGCACGACACATCGGACGACGACTGGCGTCGGATCTTCGCCGTCAACGTCGACGGGCTGTTCTACATGAGTCGGGCGGCGGTACGTGTCATGCGTCAGCAGGGGAGCGGCGTCATCGTCAATTTCGGATCCGTCTGGGGCGCGGTCGGCAACGCCGGGCACGCCGCATACGCGGCCACCAAGGGGGCCGTCCACCAGCTCACGAGGTCGATGGCGCTCGAGCACGCCCGGGACGGCATCAGGGTCAACGCGGTGTGCCCAGGCGAGATCCGCACGCCGATGCTCGAATCGGAGCGCCCCGCGCCGCCCACCGAGGAGGACCTGCTGCGCATCGCAGACGAGACGGTGCCGATGGGCCGGTTGGGTCGTCCCGAGGAAGTCGCCGAGGTGGTTGCCTTCCTGGCATCCGAATCGGCCTCGTACATGACGGGCTCGCTCGTCACCGTCGACGGCGGCTACGTCGCCCGATGAGGTTCGCCGGCAAGTCCGTCCTGATCACCGGCGGCGGCTCCGGCATCGGGGCGGCAGCGGCGAGGCTCTTCGCCACCGAGGGCGCCGCGGTGGCGCTCGCGGCGCGCTCCGTCGACAAGATCGAGGCACTGGCTGACGAGATCACGGCTGCGGGCGCCGTCGCATCGGCATACCGGTGCGACGTCACTGTGCCGCAGGACTGCGCGGCGGTCGTCTCGTCGGTGGTCGCCGACCTCGGGTCGCTCGATGTCGTGTTCAACAACGCCGGGATCATCTTCAGAGAGAGGACGGTGCCGGAGACGTCGGTCGACGAGTGGGACGCCACCTTCGACGTCAACGTGCGCGGCACATTCCTCGTCTCACGCGCTGCGATCCCGGTGATGGTCGGGGGCGGAGGCGGTGTCATCGTCAACAACGCCTCCTACTTCGGTCTCGTCGGCGGAAGGGGTACGGCGGCGTACTCCGCCTCGAAGGCCGCCGTCGTGCTGCTCACCAAGTCGATGGCGCTCGACCATGCCAGGCAGGGAATACGTGTCAACTGTGTCTGCGCCGGCTCGGTCGACACGCCGATGTTGCGAAACGAGATGGATGAGATGGGCGGCGCCGAGCAGGTGCGCCACATCTTCGAGGAGAAGCATCCCATCGGGCGGATCGCCTCGCCGGACGAGATCGCCAAGGCTGTCTTGTTCCTGGCGTCGGACGACGCGTCCTTCGTCACGGGCGTTGCCCTTCCAGTCGACGGAGGTATCACGGCCGCCTGAGAGCAGGATGGCGTCGCCGTTCTGGCGTCCCCTCATCGCATATGTGCGACGGTGGTACGCAAGTGCGGATCCGTCGCCGTTCTGGCGTCCCCTCATCGCCCATGTGCGACGGTGGTACGCAGGAACGGAAGGCGGATCAGAGCGTCCGCCGCATGTGGTCGCCGGCCTGCTCGTAGCCGAGGCGGGCGAAGAAGGCACTCGCCGCCTCGTCACCCGTTCCGAGCTCGACTCGCACCGCGGCGCACCGGTTGCGGCGGGCCCACTCCTCGAGCTCGTCGACGGCGGCCGAGCCGAGGCCGACGCCGCGGTGCGGTCCGAACACGACGAAGTCGCGCAGCACACACTCATCGCCGGCGACCGCGAACCACATCCACCCAATCGGACGCTCGTCCGGGCCGACGCGCAGCGTGACGAGGTGGTTGCCTGCGGTCGCCTCGCCTCTCGGGAGGCGCGTCGCCAGGGCGGTCTGGGCCCTCCGAGCGGCCTCGTCGAGGGTGACTCCCAGCGATGAGACGAACGCCGCCGACCTGCTCGACACCCAACGTTCCGCGAAGGCGTCGAACTCCGCTGCAGACATAGGTACGAGCTCGACGTACCCGCCCGGCAGGCGCCCCGGCGGGCCTTCGAGGCTCATGCGCATGAGCGTCTCGATCACATGAGGGCGGCCCGGCAGCGGCTGGCGAAGCTCCGTTCCCTCGAAGCCGACTCGCTCGTACAGGCGGCGGGCGGCGCCGTTGCCGTCCACGACCCACAAGGTCAGGAGGTCGGCGTCACTCGAGCTCGCCCACTCCATGACCGCGCGGGTCAGCGCCAGGCCGACGCCGGCCCGCCTCGCGGAGGGGGCCACCCACATCGAGACGAGGTGCAGCGTCCTCGGGTCGTCTCGCCGGCGGTACGCCCCGGCCAAGCCAACGAGAGCGCCCGCACGCTCCGCCAAGTACACGCACGCATCACCACCTTCCGAAGCGGCCGCCGCCCATGTCTCCCACCACTCGGCGGGGCGCCCTACCTCGGCTTCGTGCGTAGATCCGAACGAGCCCGGGTCGTCGCGCAGCGCGTCGAGTCGGATGTCTCGGAGGGCGGTTCCCTCACCCGGCCGGATGCGCCGGACGCTCGCCACCTCACCCATGAGCTGCGAGGAAGCCGGCGACGGCGTCGATGAACCGGTCGGGTTGCTCGACCATGAGCACGTGCCCGGTACGGGGGAACGTGACGGCCTCGGCTCGGTCGATCGCGGCGGCGATGTGTCGTGCCGATGTCGCCGGCGTCATCCTGTCGTCGTCGCCCGACACGACGAGGGTGGGGCAGTGCACCCGTGACGCAGTCTCGAGGGCGCTTCGGTAGCCGTCGCAGACCGTCAGATCGCGGGCAAGTACGTCGAGCGTCACCCGCCCGACGAGTCGCCGGCCGGCGCCGAGCATCCAGAGCCCAGGCGTGCGATGGCCTCCCACATGGGCTGCCCTCCCGAAGCTCCAAGCCGTGACCAGGTCGAACGCCAGCGGGTCACCCGACCGAGCGGCTGCAAGCAGGTCCGGATGGACCGGCATCTCAGCCGCGGTGCCGACGAGCACGATGGCGTGCGCAACCGAGGAGTGACGCGCCGCGAACTCGAGCGCCGCGTACGAGCCCATCGAGTGTCCGACGATCGACGCCTCGGCGAACCCGAGGGACTCGATGGTCGCAGCCAGCCAGTCGGCAAGGGCTGGGATGCTCTCCAGCGGCGGGCCATCCGAACCGCCGTGGCCCGGCAAGTCGACCGCGAGGGCCGAGTACCCGTGGTTGGCGAACCAGCGGGTCTGGAGCGACCACACGGTCTTGTCGAACCCGGCACCGTGGACGAACACCACCAGGGGAGCGTCCTCGTCGAGGGCGCGCCCGCCGCATGTCGCTGATACGTGACGCCCTTCGACCTGGAGATCCATCAGGGCCGCTGCGACGCCCGCAGGGCCTGGCGCAGGTCTGCGATCAGGTCGTCGACCGACTCGAGTCCGATGGAGAGGCGCACGAGGTCCTCTGCGATCCCAGCAGAGTCCAATTGGTCCGGTGACATCGTTGCGTGGGTCGTCGACGCAGGATGGATCACGAGTGACTTGGCGTCCCCGACGTTGGCGAGGTGTGAGAACAGCGTGAGACGTTCGATGAAGCGCTTGCCCGCCTCGCGTCCGCCCTCGATGCCGAAGCTGAAGATGGACCCGGCGCCGCGCGGGAACAGCTTGCGCGCCAGCTCGTGGTCGGCGTGTGTCGGCAGGTCTGGGTGATTCACCCAGGCCACCTCGGCAGAGCCGGCCAGGAAGTCGACGATTGCCCTGGTATTGGCTACATGGCGCTCCATTCGCACGGGAAGCGTCTCGATCCCTTGGAGCAGGTAGAAGGCGTTGGCCGGGCTCAGTGCCGCCCCGAAGTCGCGCAGGCCCTCGACCCGGGCTCGAGTGATGAACGCCTGTGTGCCGAACTCCTCGAAGAAGCGCAGGCCGTGGTAGCTGGGGTACGGCTCGGTCAGCGTCGGGAACTTCCCCGAGGCCTCCCAGTCGAACGAGCCTCCGTCGACGAGCACCCCGCCCAGTGCGACGCCGTGGCCTCCCAGGAACTTCGTCGCCGAGTGGTAGACGAGATCGGCACCCCAGTCGAAAGGCTTGAACAGCCAGGGCGATGCGAACGTGTTGTCGACGAGCAGCGGGATCCCCGCCTCGTGGGCGATGGCTGCTACGGCGGGAACGTCCATGATCTCCAGGCCCGGATTGCCGAGCGACTCTCCGATGATGAGGCGAGTCTCATGCCCGATGGCGCCGCGAATCGCATCGAGGTCGCGGGGAGAGACCATCGTCGCCTCGATGCCGAAGCGGGGCAGGGTCTGCGTGAGGAGGTTGTTCGTGCCGCCGTAGACGTTGCGCGAGCACACGACGTGCTCCCCCGCTCCAAGAAGCGTCGCGATGGCGAGCCACAGGGCCGCCTGCCCACTGGCGGTGGCAACCGCGCCGACGCCGCCCTCGAGCGCCGCCACCCGCTCCTCGAACACCGCAACCGTCGGATTGGAGATCCTGCTGTAGATGTGGCCGTGCCGTTCGAGGTTGAAGAGCGATGCTGCGTGGTCGACGTCACGGAACACGTACGAGGTGGTCTGGTAGATCGGCACCGCCCTGGCACCGTGATCGGTGTCCGGCACCTGGCCTGCATGGAGCGCCAGAGTCTCGAAGTCGAAGAAGTCCGGCTCGACCATGGCGGCACGTTAGTGACGGGGGATGGGGTCGGCGCGTGCCGGCCCACGTCCGGGTGGCGCCGCCTCCTGACCGTTCCTGCGTCCGGGCGTCGCAGGTATGCGATGGAGGGACGCACGAACGGATCCGGTCAGAGCCGACGCTGCAATTCCCTGGCTCGGATGATGTTGACTGCGATCTCCTCGACAGACTGGGAGGTCGTGTCGAGCACCGGGATGTCGTGGCGGGAGAAGATGCGATCGGCCGCCGCCAGCTCCTCGGTGCACGTGTCGAGCGTCGCGTAGGGAGAGTTCGGCCGGCGCCGCTTCCTGATCTCGCTGAGTCTCTTGGGCTCGATCGTGAGTCCGAACAGCCGGTCCTCGTGTCCACGCAACGCAGGGGGCAGCACGAGGTCGCCGAGGTCCTCCTGGGTGAGGGGATAGTTGGCGGCCCTGATCCCGAAGTTCATCGAGAGGTAGAGGCACGTCGGGGTCTTCCCGACGCGAGAGACCCCGAGCACGATGACGTCTGCAGACGGGTAGCGGGCGAGCCCGACGCCGTCATCGGTCGAGAGGGTGAAGTCGACGGCGTCGAGCCGCACCTGGTACTCGTGCATGTCGCGAATGCCGTGGTAGCCGCCGACGCGCCTCCCCGGTTCCATGGCGAGCGCTTCGCCGACCTGTGCGACCACCTCGTCGTAGACGCCCACGACGAACCCCTTCGATTCGTCGAGGACCCTGCGGGTCTCGACGTCCACGATCGTCGTGAACACGATCGGCCTCCGCCCTTCCTCCGCCATGGCATCGATCTCGGCTGCGATCTCGGCAGCCTGCTCGGTGGTGGTCACGAACGGTTTCACGATGTAGCGGGGCGTCACGCCCTCGAAGCGAACCATGACAGAGTGGGCGAGCCCCTCCGCCGTCAGGCCCGTGTGATCCGAGACACAGAAGACGGGCTGGGTCACGGGGTCGGATGCTCCGCCAGCCTCAGCCACGTCTCGACGACGGCATCCGGGTTGAGGGACATCGAGTCGATTCCGATGTCGACGAGCCACCTGGCGAACTCGGGATCGTCCGAAGGGCCCTGCCCGCAGATCCCGATGTACTTGCCGGCCCTCTTGGCGGCGGTCACCGCCTTCTCGATGAGCCACTTCACGGCGGGGTCGCGTTCCGAGAACAGCGAGGCGACGAGGCCTGAGTCCCTGTCGAGGGCGAGTGTGAGCTGTGTGAGATCGTTCGACCCGATAGAGAAGCCGTCGAAGCGCTCCAGGAACTCCTCGGCGAGCACGGCGTTCGACGGTACCTCGCACATCATGATGACGCGCAGGCCGTCCTTGCCGCGCTCCAACCCGTTGCGTCGCAGCGCCTCGAGGACGCCGTCCGCCTCACCGAGGGTGCGCACGAACGGGATCATCACCTCGATGTTGCCGAGCCCGATCTCCTCGCGGACGAGCCGGAGCGCCCGGCACTCGAGATCGAAGGCGGGGGCGAACGACTCCGACGTATAGCGGGAGGCGCCGCGGAAGCCGATCATCGGGTTCTCTTCCTTGGGCTCGTAAGCGACGCCCCCGACGAGGTGGGCGTACTCGTTCGTCTTGAAGTCGGACATCCTGACGATGACCGGCTCGGGGGCGAAGGCGGCTCCGATCGTGGCGATGCCCTCGGCGAGCTTCTGGACGAAGAACTCGACGGGATCGCCGTAGGCAGCGGACCTCTCGGCGATCTCTCGGGCGACGTCCTCCGGCTGGGCGCCGACGTCGAGCAGCGCCTGAGGGTGGATCCCGATGACGTTGTTGATGACGAACTCGAGCCTCGCCAGACCGACTCCCCGGTTCGGGATCGACGCGAACGTGAAGGCCCTGTCAGGGCTGGCGACGTTCATCATGATCTTCGTCGAGATCTCGGGCATCCGGTCGAGCTCGGCGCGGTGAACGCGGAACGGGACGGCGCCCGGATATACGAAGCCGGTATCGCCTTCGGCGCACGAGACCGTGACCGTGGCTCCGTCCTCGACCTTGCCCGTCGCCTCTCCAGTGCCGACGACGGCAGGGATGCCCATCTCTCTGGCGATGATGGCGGCGTGGCACGTCCGGCCTCCGCGGTTCGTCACGATCGCCGACGCCATCTTCATGATCGGCTCCCAGTCGGGGTCCGTCATGTCGGCGATGAGCACCGCGCCATCCGTGAACCGCTCCATCTCACGCGGCGACTCGATCACCATCGCCCTGCCGGTGCCCACCTTGCCGCCAACGGATCGTCCGGTGATCAGCGGCGCAGGGGTGTCCCGGATCTCGTATCGCTCCAGGACCCTCTTGGCGCTGCTCTGCACCGTCTCCGGGCGCGCCTGGACGATGTGGATCCCTCCATCGATGGCGCTCTTGGCCCACTCGATGTCCATGGGTCGTCCGTAGTGCTCCTCGATCGCCAGAGCATGCCGCCCGAGTGTCTCCACGTCGTCGTCCGTGAGCGACAGCATCCTGCGGTCCCCATCAGGTACGTCTTCGGTATCGACCCCTTCGCCTGCATAGACCATGCGCTGTCGCTTCGATCCGACGTGGCGGCTGAGGACCGCCTTGCGCCCGGCCCGCAGCGACGGCTTGTAGACGTAGAACTCGTCCGGGTCGATGGCGCCCTGGACGACGAGCTCGCCGAGCCCGTATGCCGACGTCACGAAGACGGCGTCGGCGAACCCCGTCTCGGTGTCGACGGTGAACATCACGCCGCTGCAGGCAGACTCGACCATGCGCTGCACTCCGACTGAGATGGCGACGTCGCCGTGGTCGAACCCGCGGTTGATCCTGTACGAGATCGCCCTGTCGGTGAACAGCGAGGCATACACGTCGCGCACTCGCTGGAGCACCGCCTCGATGCCGCGGACGTTGAGGAACGTCTCCTGTTGGCCGGCGAACGAGGCGTCTTCGAGGTCCTCTGCCGTCGCCGACGAGCGAACCGCAACGGGGCAGCGCTCGCCCGACTCCGCCTCGACGGCCCGGTACGCCTCCGTGATGGCGCGCTCCAGCTCCCCACCGAGCGGTGCCTGGGAGATCCATGACCGGATCTCCGCTCCGGCGTCGGCGAGGGCGGCGACGGTTGCGCCGTCGATGCCCTCGAGGCGTTCGGCGATGCGCCCGGCCAGGTCGTTGGCGTCGAGGAAGGACCGATAGGCGGCGGCCGTGGTGGCGAACCCGCCGGGCACCGACACACCGGCGCCGGCCAGGTTGCGGATCATCTCTCCGAGCGACGAGTTCTTGCCGCCGACGACGGCGACGTCGTCCCTCCCGACGGAGTCGAGCAGGACCACCAGGTCATCCATGGTTCGTGGCCTCCCACGGAGGGTCGCGTTCGGCGACCATACCGCAGCTGCGTGAGCTCACACGACCGCCGAGAGTTCGACGCGCCGACCTCACTCGTAGGAGATGGCCTCCAGCACGTTGAGGCGCGCCGCCTTCCTGGCAGGCCAGATGGCAGCCACCATCCCTGCCAGCGCGGCGAGGACGAGTGACAGGACGATCTGGAACACCGGGATCGTGAAGGCGCCGAACCCTTGCTCGCGCAGCGCACGGATGACGGCCCAGCCGAAGAAGATCCCCATGACGATGCCGAGGATGGCGCCGAAGACCGACGTGATCACCGCCTCCCAGCGGATCATCCTGCGCACCTGCGGCCGCACCATCCCGATCGCCCTGAGCAGCCCGATCTCACGGGTTCGCTCGTAGACGGACAGGGTGAGCGTGTTGACGATGCCGAGCACCGCGATCACGACGGCGAACAGGAGCAGCACGGTGAAGAGGGCGAGCGCCTGGTCGATCTGCGTCTCCGCCTCCGCCACGATCTCCGACTTCGTCTGCACCTTGAGGTTGGCGTAGTTCTCGGCGACGCCGGCGACGGCCACCTGAGCGCCTTCGATCGTCGATCCCTCGGCCGCATTGGCGAACACGACGTTGTCGCTGGCGATCGAGAAGTTCTCCTCGTACGTCTGTCGAGAAACGTAGAAGTTGCCGAAGTCGTTCGTCTCGAACGTGCCGACGATGGGGGACTCGATGCCGCCGGTGGTGGCGTAATCGATCGTCACGGTGTCGCCGACGGCCCAGCCCCGTTTCTCGAGCTCCGTCTCGGAGACGAGCACCGCGTTCTCCTCCCCGACCCGTTCCAGTGCGTCGCCGACCGGTTTCAGCGAGAAGACCTCGGGGAACGTCTCGCCATCCATGCCGGCGATGAGCGTGTCGACCCCGTCGACCTGCACCGAGCCGATCTGCAGCGGAGAGACCACGCCGACCTCGGGGAGCGCTGCGAGCTCGTCGGCGAACGCCGGGCTGATCGGGCCGGGCCCGCCCGTATCCGAGAAGTTCTGTGACTGCACGGTGACGTCGGCGGCGAACAGGTCGAAGATCGCCTCCTCGACGGTCGCCTTCGCCGAGGCGCCGAAGACCGCGAAGAAGGCGACGAGGGCGACGCCGATCATCAGCGCCGAGGCGTTCGACGCGGTCCGGCGTGGCTGACGCTTCGTGTTCTCCTTGGCGAGTTGCCCGCTGACGCCGTAGATGCGCTGCAGCGGCGCTCCGATGAGGTCTGCGATCGGGCGTGCCGCGAGAGGCGCCAGCACCGACACGCCGATGAACATGACGGCCGCGCCCGCGCCGACGTACGCCACGGCGTTGTCGATGCCGGCGAAGAGCCCAACCAGCAGGAGCACGGCGCCGAGCGCCGTGAGGGCAGTGCCGGCGAGGGCTCGCCGCCTGAGATCCCGGCGCGTGCCGTGGGCGAGCTCCTCTCGCATCGCGGCGACCGGGGGCACACGCGACGCCCGCCTCGCCGGTAGCACGGCGGAGCTCAGCGTCAGGACGATGCCCACCGTGAGTGCCACGAAGACGGTCCTCGGGGCGAGAACCAGCGATTCGCCCGGTATGCCGAAGCCGACGGCGTTCATCAACGCCCTGATGCCTACCGCCATGCCGATTCCGACGGCGATGCCGATGAGCGACGCGACGATGGCGGTGATGAGTGCCTCGATGAGCACCAACCAGATCACCTGCCTGCGGGTCGCCCCGATCGCCCTCATGAGGGCCAGCTCGCGGGTGCGCTGACTGATGATGATCCGGAACGTGTTCTGGATGATGAAGGCCCCGACGAAGACCGCCACGCCCGCGAACGCCAGCAGCCCGATGTTCAGGAAGCTGAGCGCCTCCGTGATCTGATCCTCCTGCTCGCTCTGCTGGGCCTCGCCGGTGATCGCCTCCAGGTCGGAAGGGATGGCCGCCGCAACCCGGTCCCGCAGTGTCTCCGAGTCGGCGGAGCCATCTCCCACCACGGTGATGTCCGTGAACTGGTCGGCATAACCGAACAGGCGGCGCGCCTCCTGCAGCTCGAACGACACGAGGGTGGCGCCGAGGAGCGAATCCGATTCGCCGAAGCTGACGATGCCGACGAGATCGAACTCCTCGGGGCCGACGTTCGTCACGATCCGGACACGGTCGCCGACCGCGAACTCGGCGTTCTTGGCCGTGTTGGCGTCGATCACCACCTCGCCGGGACCCTGCGGCCCCCGACCGTTGCCTTCCTTGATCCGCAGCGGGTTGACGGCCGCCTCGTCCGACCACGAGAAACCGAGCGTCGGCGGGCCTTGGCCACCGAGCGGTTCGCCGTCCTTGCCGATGACCTGCGCCAGGCTCGTCGTGACGCCGCCCTCGGCGACGCTCACCCCCTCGACCGACTTCACGTCTTCGAGCACGGCCGCGTCGAACGGCTCCTCGAGGGCGCTGAAGTCGCCCCCCGCCTTGCGGACGGTGACGTCGATGCCGGAGTAGATGTCGTCGAAAAGGGTGTCGAACTGGCGATCGATCGTGTCGGTGAACACGAACGTGCCGACGACCATGCTGACCCCGAGCACGATCGCCAGCGCCGTCAAGGCCAACCGCACCTTGTGCGCCAGAACGCTCTTGACCGCAGCTCTGAACACGTCAGGCCCCCATGCCCTTCATGCGTTCGAGCACCAAGTCTGCCGTCGGCTGCCGCATCTCGTCGATGACCCGTCCATCGTCGAGGAAGACGATCCGGTCCGCGTAGCTGGCCGCATTCGGGTCGTGGGTGACCATGACGATCGTCTGGCCGTGGTCACGAACGGCGCTTCGCATGAATTCGAGGAGCTCTGCTCCGGACGTCGAGTCGAGGTTGCCGCTCGGCTCGTCTGCGAAGACGATGGCGGGGCGTGTCACCAGGGCACGGGCCGCCGCGACTCGCTGCTGCTGGCCGCCCGACAGCTCGGCCGGCCGATGGGTCAGCCGATCTCCGATCCCGACGGTCGTGACGACGGTGTCGAACCATTCCCCGTCCGGTGCCTTTCCTGCGATCGAGAGCGGGAGGGCGATGTTCTCGCTGGCGGTGAGCGTCGGCACCAGGTTGTACGCCTGGAAGATGAACCCGACCTTCTCGCGCCTGAGCGTGGTGAGCTGCTTGTCGCTGAGCGAGCCGAGCTCGACGTCGCCGATGTACACGGACCCGCTGGTCAACGTGTCGAGCCCGGCGATGCAGTGGAGGAGCGTCGACTTGCCGGAACCGGACGGGCCCATGATCGCCGTGAAGACGCCGCTCTCGAACGACTCGGTGACGTCGCGCAGCGCCGTGACCTGCGTGTCGCCCTGCCCGTATGTCTTGGTCCCGTTCTCGATCCGGGCGGCAGCCCGCCCGTTGGTCGTCGTGACCACTTCGTCGTCCTCCCTCTGATCGTCCTTCGTGCGGCCACCACCGAAGACTCTTCGTGAGGCGGTCGAGTGCGGCTCATCGTGCTCGGCGCGGGCCACGTTACGCCGTCACCCGAGGTAGAGGTCAAATCGGCAGGGTCGCCCTCCCTCAGTCCGGGACCATGGCGAACGCCCTGACTGGAAACGTACCCATGCCCGCCACCCTCGGGGGCACCGCGAAGAAGGTGAAGCCGTCCACCGGAAGCTCCTCGAGGGCGGTCAGGTGCTCGACGATGGGGATCCCTGCAGCGAGGAGCACCGTGTGCGCATGGCGCGTGCCGTCGTCCGTTGCGTCGATGTTCAGCGAGTCGATGCCGACGAGCGCCGCGCCCGCAGAAGCCAAGGCGGTGGCGCACGACTCGTCGATGTGAGGGTGGCCCGAGAAGTATGCGTCCGTCCCCCAACGGCGCGACCACCCTGTCCTGACGAGCACGGCCCGCCCGGTGAGGGGGAGCCCTGCGAGCGCAGCCGCGCCGATCGGGCCACCACCCCCGCCGGGAGCGTCGACGACGATGCCGTCGAGGAACGCCACCGAGCTCAGAGCCAGACCGGCCAGGTCGAAGCCCTCCCGGTGTCGGTGGGCCGGAGTGTCGAGGTACGTGCCGGTGTTGGCCGCCAGCTGGATCGATGCGATCTGGAACTCTGTGCCCGGTGCGTAACGCGCCGCCGAATCGTCGAAGCTCAAGATTTCGGAGATGGTGGGAGCAGGGATCCCGGGATAGGTCACCAACCCGTCCCTGATCTCGTGGCTGAGGTCGATCAGGCGCATGCGAACGTCACGCTACCCGGCCAGTGGTGGCGGCCGAACGCGGAAGGTAACGTTGCCGATGGACTGTGAGAGGGAACGAGGAGGTTGCCGTGGCTGGCGTGACGTTCGAGCAGGTCTCGAAGGAATATCCCAACGGATTCAAGGCGGTCTCCGACCTCGACCTCGAGATCACCGAGGGAGAGTTCCTGGTGATGGTCGGTCCTTCCGGTTGCGGCAAGTCGACCACGCTCAGGATGATCGCCGGCCTCGAGGACATCTCGAGCGGCACGTTGCGGATCGGAGACAGGGTCGTCAACGACGTCCACCCGAAAGACAGGGACATCGCCATGGTGTTCCAGAACTACGCCCTCTACCCGCACATGACCGTCGGCGAGAACATCGGTTTCGCACTGAAGCTGGCGAAGCGCCCCAAGGACGAGATCAAGCAGCGGGTCGATGACGCTGCTCGTCTCCTCGAGCTGACGGAGCAGCTCGATCGCAAGCCTGCGCAGCTCTCCGGGGGCCAGCGCCAGCGGGTCGCCATGGGTCGGGCCATCGTCCGCAGGCCGCAGGTCTTCCTCCTCGACGAGCCGCTCTCGAACCTCGACGCCAAGCTGAGGGTCCAGATGCGCGCCGAGATCACCCAGCTCCAGCGGAGTGTCGGTGTGACCACCTTCTACGTGACCCACGACCAGGTCGAGGCCATGACCATGGCAGACCGGGTGGCGGTCATCAACAAGGGAATCCTCCAGCAGGTCGATGCCCCGCAGACGCTCTTCGACAACCCCGACAACCTGTTCGTGGCTGCCTTCATCGGGTCGCCTTCGATGAACCTGCTCGAAGGCACGCTCGCAGACAATGCGGGCCGGCTCTCCATCTCGCTCGGCAGCCAGACGCTCGGCCTCGGGTCGCTGGTGGCAAGTCAGCGCCCGGCGCTACGCAGCTACGTCGGCAAGAAGATCGTCATCGGGCTCCGTCCCAGCGACTTCGAGGACGCCAGCGTCGACTCGTCGAGACCGTCCGATCAGCGGCTTCGGGGCACAGTCGAGAACGTCGAAGCGCTCGGTTTCGAGAAGATCGTCTACTTCGACATGGAGGCCAAGCAGGTGTTCTCGGAGGATGCCCTCGATCTCTCGGACGAGGCCGCCGAGGCCGTCGTTCCCACCTCGGGTGCCCGGCTCTCCGGGCGCCTCGACGCCTCCTCGACCGTGAGGATCGGAGACGCGCTCGAAGTGACGGTCGATGTCGACAAGGCCCACTACTTCGACACCCATACCGGGCTGGCCATCAGGGGCTGACCGGTAGGCTCCCTCGAGAACGAGTCAGGCAGGCTCGAGTATGACGGCTGTTTGCGCCGGGACCTGAATGGAACCGGTCGCCTCGGTCTCCCCGAGCGCACGTGAGGCGAAGCCGAGGGACCACAGGCCGGGCGGCAGCTCGACGGTGACGGTCTCGTCAGCGAGGTTGGCGATCGTGACCGCGCCGTGGCGACGCAGCGCGCCGACCGCGCCCGATGGGGTGTCCATCCACGTAGCCTCCCCCGTCCAGAGAGCCGGCGTAGCCTTTCGGTACGCCACGAGCGCTCGATACCTGTGCAACCAGGACGCCGGGTCGGCGATCTGGCCGGCCACGGTCTCTTCGAGAGGCCGGTCCTCGGCAGGCAGCCAGCAGTCCGAGGTGGTGCTGAACCCGTTGGCGATGCCGTCGTTCCACGGCATCACCGTGCGGCACCCGTCTCTGCCGGCAGCACCCACGTTTCGGGTCGCCACGGGGTCCGCCAGGTGCTCCGGGGCGATGATCCCGTCTCCGATGCCGAGCTCCTGACCTTGGTAGAGGAACGGCATGCCACCGAGCGACGCCATGAGCGTGAAGACCGCCATGGAGCGATGGGCGCCGACCTCACCTCCACCGAACCTCGACACGGATCGGCTGGAGTCGTGGTTGTCGACGACCCACGAGATCCGTTCCGGGTTGAGCTCGTGCACGGCACGCAGCCTGTCGAGCAGGACCAACGGCTGCCACGTCATCCACACCGGTTTGAGGTAGAACAGGGTGTCGAGGGCGCCGTCGGCGACGTAGCGCGAGATGCGGACCGGGTCGGACGTGCCGACCTCACCGACGAGGATTCCTTGGTACGGCGCCACGATCCGCTTCCAACGCCGGTACACGTCGACGGTCTCGTCTTGGTCGAGGTCGTAGCGGTGCTCGAACGACTGGAAGATCTCCCCTGGATCTGTGAGCTGCTCGGGCTCTCGGATGAGCGGGTTGTCGCGGAACTGCTCGTCCTTGTACAGGGCGTGAGCGACGTCGATGCGAAACCCATCCGCCCCCCTGTCGCACCAGAATCTCAGAATCGCATCGAACTCGTCCGCCACGCTCGGGTTGCGCCAGTTGAGGTCGGGCTGTTCTGGGAGGAAGAGGTGGCAGTAGTACTGCCCGGAGACGGGGTCGAGCGTCCAGGCGGGCCCGCCGAAATGGCTCACCCAATTGTTCGGGTGCCCGCCGCCCGGTGCCGGGTCACGCCAGATGTAGTAGTCGCGGTAGGGGCCGTGCGGGTCGCTGAGGGCGGCCAGGAACCACGGATGCAATGACGACGTGTGGTTCGGGACGACGTCGACGATCACCTTGATACCCACGCCGTGCGCCGCGGCGACGAGGGTGTCGAAGTCGTCGAGCGTGCCGTGGATCGGGTCGACGTCGGTGTAGTCGCTGACGTCGTAGCCGTGGTCGAAGCCGGGCGATCGGAAGAATGGCGTGATCCACAGGGCGTCGACGCCGAGCCAGGCGAGGTGGCCGACGTGGGCTGCGATGCCGGCCAGGTCTCCGATGCCGTCGCCGTCGCCGTCGGCGAACGAGCGGGCGTAAGCCTCGTATCCCATCGTTCCGTGCCACCACGGGGCGGCAGCTGCTGAGGTCATGCTCTCCTCGTCGGGGCGCGACGAGCGACTGTAGTGAGGGCGAGGAGGCGGAGGATCTCACCGGGGGACGGGGTGACGTATCGTCCTGGCATGACGCGGGTCTCTTTCGGGATCGCCGTCCTCGTGGTGTCGGCCGTGGCTTGCGCCTCCGCCGAGGAACCCGACACGGACTGTGAGGTCGGGGCGTCCCCGGTCGACCGGATCAGGCTCCAGTCGACTCTCTTCAGAGGGCTCGTGGAGTCCTGGGACGGGACAACGGCCGTCGTGCTGGTCACCGAGGTGTGGCGCGGGCCGGATCTCGCGGACCGCGTCGACGTGCGCCCCGAAGCCGGGAGGCGATTCACGGTTGGAGCCGACTACCTCTTCTTCCCCGAGAACAACTCGCCGCCCTTCGTCGACCGGCGGTGTTCCGCCACGGCGAGGTGGAACGACACGTTCGGCGACCTGAGGCCCGCCAACTACAGGTCGTTCGCCAGGCCGCGGAGCGTCCCGGTGGGTTGGCTCGCCCTGGCGGCCCTTGCGGCGATCATCGCCGCGTCATGGATCGCTGCCGGTCGGCGATCGCGAATGCCCGAGTCGGTGTGGAATCCCGATCATCGCATTGCAGACGAGGAAGACCCACGATGAGAGGCCCGCGGCCCTCAGGCGGTGTCGATGGTCCGCAGCTCGTCCCACGATCCTGCCGGGAAGGGCGTCTTCGTCCTGGCGTCGAGCCTGGCGGCGTACGCCGCGGCCTCAGATCTGCGTGACATGCCCATCTTGGCGAGCATGTTCGAGACGTAGTTCTTGACCGTCTTCTCGGCCAGGAACAGATCCTCTCCGATCTCACGATTGGTCTTGCCCTGCTCGATGAGCCGCAGGACTCTGCGTTCCTGGGCGCTGAGGCGGCCGATGATCGGGTCGTCGCCGTCCAGGCCGACGTCGGCGATCACGGAGAGAGACGGATCGATGAGCGACTCGCCCCGACCCGCCTTGCGCACGCCCTCGACGAGCTCGCGAGACCGGATCCGCTTCAACAGGTAGCCGGAGGCGCCCGCGGCAACGGCCCGCTGCAACGCGTCACTGTCAGCGAACGAGCTGAGCATCACGACGACGATGCCGGGCCACCTGGACTTGATCTCACGGCAGGCGTCGACGCCGGAGCCGTCCGGGAGTTGCACGTCCATCACGACGAGGTCCGGCTCGTCGAGGCCGGCGCGCCGCACCGCCTCCTCGACCGAGGCAGCCTCGGAAACGACCTCGAGGTCGCTCTCCGCCTCGAGGAGGGCCCTCAAGCCCTCGCGGACGACGGAGTGGTCGTCGACGAGAAGGATGCGTAGGTGATCGGAAGGCATGTCACCCATGTCAGCACGGTAGGCGATTCGATGCCAGGGGCTTTCGGCCCGCTGGGTGAACGGGCGAATCTGGTGCGCCGCGACGTACGATTGCCGGTATGCCAGCACCCACGACGGTCCTCGATGCCGTGCCGGACGCCGTCCTCGTCGTCGAGGAGGATGGGACGATCTCGTACGCCAACGACAGCGCCTCTGCGTTGTTTCGGGCGCCCACCAGCCAGATCATGTCGATGACGGTCGAAGACCTCATGCCGAGCCACCTACGGTCGGTCCATCGCAGCCATCGAGCCGGCTATGCGGCGGCGCCGACTCGACGCCAGATGGGCAGCGGTCTCGAGCTCGTCGCCACGAGAGTCGACGGGTCAACGGTCCCGGTCGACATCGCGCTGAGCCCCGTCGAGCTCGAAGGCAGGCGATGCACGATCGCATCGATCAGGGACGTCACGATGCGGAGGCAATCAGAGGCCGAGCTCGCAAGTGCCAGGGAGCGGCTCGCCATCCTCGACGACAGAGAACGGATTGCTCGCGATCTGCACGATTCGATCATCCAGGAGCTGTTCGCAGCCGGGCTCGGCTTACAGACGATCATCGGGCGCGTCGACGACCCGGACGTCGTAGCCAGGATCGAGACGAGCATCGATCGGCTCGAGGCGACGATCACTCGCCTCCGCAATGTGATCTTCGACCTCCGCAGACCTATCGAGGCCGGTCATCTGGGATCGGCGCTCGAGGAGGTCCTGCGTTCGGCGGCGATCGAGCTCGGGTTCGACGCCAAGCTCGACGTCGAAGGCGACCTCGACGCAGTGCCGCCCCGCGTCCGGGAACACCTCGTCCCGACGGTCCGCGAGGCCGTGATGAACGTTGCCAAACACGCCGATGCATCTCGTATCACGGTTGCGATCGACGTCGGTGCAGAACTCACCTTGACCGTCCTCGACGATGGTCGCGGCCTCGTGCCGGCGGCCGGATCCGGGTTCGGGCTCGCCAACATGCGCGACAGGGCGCGGACGCTCGGTGGGACCTTCACGATCGAGGATCGTGACGGCGGAGGCACCGCGGTGGTGTGGAGCGTGCCTCTCATCCACGGCGGATGAACGTCGTGACGTTCGCCCCTACACCGGCGCGGTCTTAGCCGTAGTGTGCCGGTCATGGAGGATCTGACGCCCACGGAGCGCGACTGGGTGCTCGCCTCGGGGCGGGTCGCCCATCTCGGCGTGGTCGACGGCGACGCCCCGTACGTGACGGCGGTGTCCTACGTGATCATGGGCGACCGTCTCGTCTTCCGATCGCTGGAGGGTCGACGGATGCGGGCGATTCGCTCCAACCCGAATGTGAGCGTGCTCGTCGCAGAGGTCGACGGCAAGTCGGGGGACTGGCGCAGCGTCAGCTGCGCCGGCAAGGGTGAGGTCATCACCGACCCGATCATGGAGGGCGACGCCATCACGAAGCTGCTGCAGAAGTACGCCTCGTCGTACGACGTGCTGCTCGGCATCTCGGACCGGATGCCGCTCCAGGCGGCGTATGTGGTGGCCGTTGCCCTCGACGAGGTCACCGGGCGACGATCCGGCAGCCCCCTGGGACCGAAGACGAGACCGGGGCGCCTCTGACCTCGGCCCGAAGGCTCAACCCAACGCAGCTCACATGGAAGGCGCGTCGCGCCTGGTGCGCCGGGCCGCCACGGAATGAGTGCAGTGCGGGCCATTTCTGCCGATCGTAACCCCGTGGGTCTTGGTGGCCACGCCCCTGGTTCTGAGGTGAACGATCGTGCTGAAGGAGACGGTTCAGATGCCGGTTCAGGCGTCGCGGTCGGACACGTTCCGATCGGTCTACAACCGCGCCATGCCCCGGGTCTACTCGTATCTCCATCATCGGGTCGGAGCGGATGAGACGAGAGCCCTCGAGCTCACGCGGGCCACGTTCGTAGCCCTGGCGGATGAGTGGCCCCTCGCGGAGGCGGTCGCGCCCGTCGAGCACATTCTCGCCCTCGCTCGCCGCCAGTTCGTCGTGTCCGAGCTGAAGCAAGGGCACCGGCGGCTCCGCGCCGGAAAGGGCGCCGTCCGCACCGATGGCGATGTCGACACGCTCGGCGAGGACACCATGCAGCACTCGCTGTGCTCGCTCGACCCGGCCGAGCGGGTCGTGGTCGTGCTCCGCCACGGCGACGGCAGGAGCGCGGCAGCGGTGGCAGGGGACCTGGCGAAGCCGGAGGCGTGGGTAACCGCCAGGCACGCGGCGGGCATCGCCAAGCTCGCGGCTGCTCAGGGCGCTCGTGAAGACAGGGTGATTCGCCGCCTCGCCGAGCTCGACCGGCCGGTCATCGTTCCGGAGGGGGCTTCCAGCCAGGTCTACCGGGACGCCTCGGACCTCGTGGCGACGAGAGAGGGAAGGGTGCGCGCCGACCTCTTCGACGAGATCGCCGGATTCAGCCCCGTTGAGGCTGCCGAGATACCCCGCTGGCGCCCCGTGGTCGCCCTCCTCTGGCTTGGCGTGATGGCGGCCGCCGTGCTGACGACGGTGTTCGTGCTGCGCACCGAGGAGTCACCCTCTGAGGAGACCAGTGCCTCGGTTGCCGCTCCGACGACCACGGCAGCGCCCGCGGCGTTGCTCGAGGCAACTCCTCCTCCGCCCCGCCAGACCGCAGACCTGCCTGTGGGGCCGCCCGGGTGGGTGGCGCTCGATCCCGGGCCGCTCGGACGCTCCGTCGCGCCGAGCGCCAGCGTGGCGACGGATCGCGACCTCTTCGTCTGGGGCCCGGACGGGATCGCCTCGTACAGCCCGACCACGGCAGCGTGGCAGACCGTCGATTCGCCCCCTGTGACGTGGGGGGAGCAGGCGCGGCTCGTCTGGATCGGCGACGGTCTCGTCGCCGTGGCTCCCGGCGCGGTCCCGGCGACACTCAACTCCCAAGGAGTCTGGGTCTCGTCGTGGCAGGACGCTGCTCCGCTCGACTCGTTGGTCGACGCCGTGTGGACCGGCACCGAGCTCATCACGGTCGGCACCAGGCTCGGGACGCCCGCGGCGGTCGCCTACTCGCCCGCTGCAGAGACGTGGCGCGAGCTCTCGCCTCCTCCCTCCGCCCCCGAGCGCGCCGATCTCTCCTGGACCGGCAGCCATGTGATGCTTCTCGGGGCATCGGCGGGCGGCGAAGGCCTGGCCGTAGGCCTGGTGTACAGCCCGGACTCGGATGAGTGGCGTGAGATGCCTCCCGCCTCGATTCGCGGCGAAGGCGTCGTGTCGGGCTGGGTGGCGGGCAGGCTCGTCGCCGTCGACGCAGCTCGTGCCGCCGCCTCGTTCACCGTCGAGTCCGGGTGGATCCAGCTCGATCCAGTCCCTCTCGCGACCGACGGATGCATGCCGAGCACCGATGTCGCCGGCATCGCCCTCGTCGCTTGGTTCTGCGGCGAGGCCGCCGTCTTCGACTCAACGCAGCTCCGATGGACGCGCATCGCCACGCCGGTCGACCAGGACGGCGTCGCCGCGGTTGGCGACCGGCCGACGGCCCTGGGCAACGTCGTGTACTTCTGGGGGACCGGGCCCGACGGCTCGTCGTTCTGGTCTTTGCTGCCCGGCGAAGCCATCCCGGGCGGGTCGGAGACTGGAGTCGACGGCTGGTCGGTTCTCCCTCCGTCCCAGATCGACGCCCGCGCCGCTCAGGTGCACTCCCTTGGAGGCGGCGACCTGCTGGCGTGGTCGCCGGGCGCCGATGTGCCGGTGACCCGCTATTCCACCGAGCGCGACGAGTGGGATGCGCTCCCGGCCCCGCCGGGCGCGGCTGCCGGACGGCACGCCGTGTGGACCGGGTCGGAGTTGATCGTCTGGGGGGGTACCAGGGCACTCGGCGCGGCCGCCCTCGATGGAGCCGTCCTCGACCCGCAAGCCGGGCTGTGGCGTCCGACGACGCAAGCGCCTCCTGCGGTCGGGTACGCGGCACACGCCGTGTGGGCGGGCGCCGAGATGATCGTGTGGGGTGCTGGCGCGGCAGCTTTCGATCCTGCCGCGGGAGAGTGGCGGAGCTTGCCGGAGCCGCCGCTCTCCGGCGACGCGGCTCTCGTGTGGTCCGGTTCCGAGCTCCTCGGCTTCGGTCGGGACGTCGCCGGCACGTCGACCGTCGCCGCCTACGACCCGTCGGTCGAGTCGTGGCGGTCGGCCGAGCTGCCGGATGACGTCGCCGACCCTGTGGTCGTGTGGACGGGGCACGAGGCCCTGGTCCTGTGGGCCGGGGCCCTCGAGCAGGACGCCATGCTGCTGGCGGCCTACGTCCCGGCAACGGGGGAGTGGAGGCGGATGGCCGCAGCTCCCTTCTCGGCGGTTCCACAGGCGGCGGTCACCTGGACGGGGAGCCGGCTCGCAGCCTGGGACGGAGACAGCCGCGACCCTGTCGTGTGGCTGTACAACCCGCTCTCGGATGAGTGGTCGACGACGGCCGTCGCCCCATACGGTGCCGAGGCAGGGGCCATCGCTTGGGCCGAGGATCGCATCGTCGTGACAGGGGCCGATCGTGTGATGTCGTTCGAGCTTGGAACGAACGGCGCCACCCTCCCGCGGCTCCCCGGCTTCGAGGTCCCGCTCGAGATCGGCGAGTCGATCCCGCTCACGCTGTTCGCCTTCGATCCGACGTCTGACGAGGGAGGCATTGCAGCGGTGGTCGACCTGCATCGCGGCGTCAGGGTCGAGTACACGCCGGGCGAGCACCATGTCATCCCTCCGGATCGCGCCTCGTTGCTGCCATCCGGGTCATTCGTGACAGCACGTGGCGGCGTTCTCGCCGCCTACGACGCCGCCCTCTACAGAGCCCCACGTGTGGTGTGGGAAACCGAAGGCAAGCCGGATCTCGTCGTCTTCGGGACGGCCGACGAGGAGGGAGAAGAGGCCGTGTGGCTGTTCGAGGGGGCGCGCTCGTCAGGAGCCCGTCGCACCGCCAACCTGCGTCTCGTGCGGGTGTCGGACGGCGAGGTGGAGCTGAATGCAGACATGGCGCAGAACACCACTCCCGTCCAGGCGACGCCCCAAGGGCTGCTCGTGAACTTCGTCGACTACCTGGACACTGCGAACGGCCGGGTACCCGACCCGGAAACGGCGGAGATGGGACTCGTGGAGCCAGGCGGCCGCGTGCTCCCGCTCGGCGACGGGATCGGTCTGGCGATGGCGGGAGAGACGATCGTCAGGCTCCTCTGTCCCGGACTCGTCGAGCTCGACTGCACGCTGCGCCTGACGGTGCCTGGTGGCTCCAACGACGCCGTCGCAGAGCCGGGAGGGGCGCACTGGGTGCCTCACACGCAGCCCGGCGCCTCATTGGCGTCGCCCGACGGGCGCTGGGCGATCGCCGCCGCAGTCAGGGTCAACGACATCGATCGGATCCCGGTGCCGGTCCTCGTCGAGGTCGGCAGGGCATCGGCAGAGATCCTGCCCTTCGGAACGCTCCACGACGGCGTGTCCGTCGCGTGGTCGGCCGACAGCCGCTGGCTCGTGACCCTCGGCGCCGAACCGATGGCGTTCAACGTGACCCAGGGCCGCTGGGTGTCGCTCGCCGGAGTCGTTCCGGAGGGATTGGTCGTCTATGCGGCTGGCTGAGCGCCCTCACAGCTCGGCGGAGCGCCACGCCTCCCTCAGCTTCACCCGTGCCCCGATGCGCAGGATGGCGCCCGAGTACACCCTGCCCGCCAGCCGGACGAGGGCGTACGCGGCAGCCATGGTCAGGGCCGCCGATGCTGCTATCTCCCATAGCGGGATCGCATCGAACGCCGTCCTGATCGGGACGACGTAGGGCGCGGTCGGAGGCAGGAACGTGAACAGCGTCGCCGCGCCGCCGTCCGGGTTCTCGAGCACCTGGAAACTGACGAAGAACCCGACGACGGAGATGATCGTCATCGGTGCCGCCGCCGTCTGGGCGTCTTCCATGCGCGACACCAGAGCCCCGGCAGCCCCGAACGCCACGCTGTAGAGACCGAAGCCGAGCACGAACCACAGCAACAGGGACACGACGGATCCGATCGGCAGGGTCGGCAGGTCGACGCTACCTGCGAATCGCACCGCCGCCAGCCCGGCACCGACGGTCACCACCAGCTGGGCCAGTCCGAGCAGCCCGATCCCGATGATCTTGCCGGACAGGAGCTGGTACGGCCGAAGGGCCGCCAGCAGCAGCTCGACGACTCGATTCGACTTCTCCTCGGTCACCCCGGTGAGCGTCCAGGAGCCGTACGTCAGTATCGCCATGTACATGAGGATGAGCCCGGCGTATGCGATGAACGCCCGCGTCGGATCGTCGGTGCTCTCGCCTGTGAGGGTGTCGACCGCCAAGGGATCGGAAGCCAGGATCGCAGCGATCTCCGACGCGTCGGCGTTATCTGCCGTCAGTGCCCTGAGTCGCTCCGACCCAGCCGCCTGCTGCATCAGCTCCTCGAGGGCCGAGTTGCCGAAGACGTTCGAGGACTTGGCGATGAGTCGCTGCCCATCGACCACGATCAGCTCCACTTCGCCCTCTCGCAGGCCGGCTTCAGCAGATGTCGTGTCGGCGTAGGTGGTGGTGGCGATCCGCACGGTCTCGTCCTCACCAGCCCTAGCCGCCGCGAGGAGTTGGGCCGATTGGAGGAGTGAGGCGTTCCCCTCTCCGACCAGGCCGAGCTCGAAAGTCGTCGAGCCGTCGTCGAGACGCGAGACGATCGCCGGCACCACGATGAGGCCGACGAGCAGAACCGTCGTGAAGATGGCGCTGATGAGGTAGGCCTTCGATCGGCCCCGCTGCACGAACTCGCGCTGCGCCACGAGCCAGACACGTCTCCACGTGCTCACGAGACCGCCTCCCTGAACAGGTCGGACAGGCTGGGGGTGGTGAAGACGAAGTGCCGCAGCTCGCCTGCGCGGCGCGCCCTCTCCAGGAGAGCATCGAGGTCCGTGTCGGCACCGACGAGGAGAGTGTGGCGATGGCCGTCGAAGCTCGCGGAGACGACGCCGTCGATCGAGTCGATCAGCGCCGCGTCCCCGTTCGCCAGCTCGATCTCGAGCCGCCGAATCGGCGCAGCGGCCTTCAGCTCACGGACGCCTCCGGCGAGCACGACGCGGCCGCGGTGGATGACGACCACGTCCTCGCACAGGTCCTCGACGACGTCGAGTTGGTGGCTGGAGAACACCACGGCAACGCCGTCCTCGGCTCGGGCGCGCAGCACGCTCGCCATCGTCTCGGCGCCCATCGGGTCGAGGCCTGCGAACGGCTCGTCGAGAACCAGGAGGTCGGGGTGGTGGACCAACGCCGCCGCCAGCTGGACACGCTGCTGGTTGCCGTGCGAGAGCTGCTCGATGGGGTCTCCGAGCCGATCTTCCAGGCCGAGCTCGGTGAGCAGATCCCTAGCGGCGCGCTGCGCTGCTCTTGCGTCGAGGCCGTGGAGGCGGCCTATGTACACGAGGTGGTCGAGGGCTTTCATCCTCGGATAGAGCCCTCGCTCCTCGGGCATGTATCCGAACGCGAGCCGCTCGGATGGTGTGACGGGCCTCCCCTTCCACTCCACCGATCCCGCATCGAGCGTGATCAGCCCGAAGATGGCTCGCATCGTCGTCGTCTTTCCCGCCCCGTTCGGGCCGAGGAAACCGAGCATGCGACCAGGGGTGACGTCGAACGAGCAGTCGTCCAGCGCCTGGATGTCGCCGTAGCGCTTCGACAGGCCTCTCATCTCGAGCATGGCGCCGGATGCTACGCCTTGTCGCTCCGCAGACCCATCCCGAGCCGGCTCTGTGGGGTCGGGTGGCCGGGGAGTGCGAGTCAGCCCCGGGCGACCGCCGGAACCTCGCTCGCCGTGTCGGCCCGGTGTGCCTCCGTCGGGGACATGCGGAGGATCTTGCGCAAGGCCCATACCGCAGCTACTCCCGTCGCCACAGCTCCGATCCCGACTCCGGCGCGCGCCCCGATGTGCTCGGCTGCCGCGCCCACGACCGGACCGCCGATGGGCGTGCTTCCCAGGAAAACCACGGTCGTGAGAGCCAACGCCCTGCCGCGCATCGATGGATCGGCTTCGAGCTGGATGAGGGCGTTCGACCCTGAGACGAGGAGCACCGACGTCAGGCCGATAGGGATGACGGCGGCCAGAGCCACCCAGATGTTCGGCGCCAGGGTGAGCACGGCCATGAATCCCGCCATCCACAGCGCCGACCTGGCGAGGAACGGCGCATCCACCGAGCTGCGGTGCGCCATGACGAGTCCGCCGGCGACGGCACCGACGCTGAGCGACGAATAGAGCAGCGTGAACGTGCCGGCTCCTCCTCCGAACGTCCGGTCCGCAAGCAACGGGAGGGTGACCTGGAACTCGAATGCCAGTGTCCCGACGACCGCGAGCAGCACCAGCGTGTACCGCAACACACCGGTGTCCCATACATATCGCAGTCCGGCTCGCAGCTGCCCGGCCGCCCTCGGCACCCGTGGAGGGGTCCGCAGCGCGGTCCGGTCCATCGCCAAGAGGGCGCCGAGCACGGCGAAGTAGGTGAGGACGTTGCCTGCGAAGCACCAGGCCACGCCGACGGTCGTGATCAGCACGCCTGCGAGCGCCGGTCCGAGGACGCGCGAACCCGTCATCAGCGTGCTGTTGAGGCCGACTGCGTTAGGGACGTTCTCCTCGCTGACCATCTCGACGACGAAGGCACGGCGGGTCGGGTTGTCGATGGCCGTGACGAGGCCGAAGGCGGTCGACAGGGCATAGATGAGCGGCATGTTGATGACGTCGGAGAACGTGAGGATCGTGAAGGCCACCGCCACCATCGTGTACAGCGACTGCGTCACCAACAGGATCCGGTGGCGATCGAGGCGGTCCGAGAGGACGCCTCCCCACGCGCCGAGCACGAGTACCGGGAGGAACTGGGCGGCAGTTGCGAGCCCGAGGGCGACTCCGTCGTCTGTGAGCCGGAGGACGACCCAGATGATCGCGATCGACTGCATCCACGTTCCCGCCTGGCTGATGAGCTGCCCAACGAAGAACAGCCTGAAGTTCCTCGTGTGGAGCGAGCGGAACGTCGTCGCGGCTGCTTCGAGGAATCGTCGCCTCACCGGGGTTCCTCCGGCCTGGCGAGCACCTCGAGCACGTCGGTCGCCGCCAGCAGGCGCTCCAGCTCGTCCGGCGCCAGCTCGGCGAGGCGGACTGCCAGCCATGCGGCCCGCCTGCTGCGCGACTCCTCGAGGCGCCGCCTGCCCTCCCGTGAGCACGAGACGAGGGTGACCCGACCGTCGAGCGGATCGACACTCCGATCGACGAGGCCGTCCTCCTCGAGCTTGCCCAGGATCTTCGTCACCGTTGGGGGAGCGACCTGCTCGATGGCGGCCACCTCGGACAGACTGATCGGCCCGTGCATCTCGATCGTGGCCAGGGCCGACTGCTGCGAAAGGGTCAGACCGGTCCCCGACTGCTGGCGCAGCTGTCGATGGAGGCGCGCGATGGCGAGCCGCAACCTGGATGCGAGCCCTGCGGTGACCACGCTTTCGATCGTCGAGCCGTCCGTCACGACGGCCAATTTACTTCACCTGGTGAAGTAAATTGGCGTCGGGACGACTGACAACTTGCCTCGCGGCGATCGATGGAGGCCTTCGCCCGGCTCGACCACATGACGTGCGAGATGGGAGGAGCTTTCGCTCCTCCCGGTCGCACTCCCCCCATGCGGTCGAGGTTCCCCCAGCCCCCGAGCGACTCGACCACGAGGAGGTGCCTCAGTCGTCACCGCGCCGCCGGCGCCCCGTGGCAACCGGTGGGGTGGGTGTCGCCTGACAACCTCCCGGAGCGTCGGGAAGCCCTGGCCCGATTCACGCTCCGGTGATGAGAGGCCGCGCCCCGGCGCGTGATACGAGGTTCTGAGGGACCGTCAGCCGGAGAACACCACGAAGGGCCGGTCGGAGCGAATCCTGGCCCACGCCTCCTTCGGGGACACACCGTTGTCGGCGGCGTAGCGGGCGATCTCGGCAGCCACGAACGGCGCTGCGAACGACGTGCCGCTCCACCTCGCCATGCCGTCCGGAAACGGCACGGTTCCGGCAGGCCGACCGGCCGGATCGTGGTAGAGGAAGCGGAGGTCCCTGGGGTAATGGCTCACGACGTCGACCCCGGGTGCCCAGGCCGTCACCCACCGCCCGTAGTTGGAGAAGTCGGCGGGCCGCGAGTGGATTCCGGGCCCGAGCGGAGACACGTCCTCGAGCGCTCCAACCGAGACGACACAATCGGCGTAGCGCCGGTCGGCGGCGTACGCAGCCGGATAGAAGCGCTGCCGGGCACCGTCGTTGCCCGCCGCGGCGACGATCAGGGTGTCGGTCTGCGACCATCGCTGCACGGCTTCGTCCAGGAAGACGAGGTCGGCGCCGAACTGCTCGTCCTTGTACGACCCGAGAGATAGGTTCAGCACGAGGATCCCGTGCTTCCCGATCACCTCGTCGACCTGCGTCACGACGCTCAGCTCGGTGAGCCCGTCGGCGCCGAAGGCGTTCTCGACGAAGACGGGCAGGGTGGCGACTCTCCCGCGAACGACGCCGGCGATGAATCCGCCATGGGCGCCGCCGTACCAGTCGACGACACCATCCGCCGGGGCAGTGTCGAGCGGGTCCTCATCGCCGCCACTCTGCTCCGGCTCGAGTCCTGGGGCCTCAGGCTTCTTCCATATCCCGGTGTCGACGACTGCGACGCCGACTCCCTCGGATCGAGTCTTCGGGCCCGGCTCCCATCGGTCTGCCGTCGGGACGGGATCGCCTCCTGGGCCGATCCGCGGCTTGGGTGTCAACGTCAACACGTGGTGGGGCCCGACACGCAGGTCCTTCGGAAGCCCCGCCTTGCGCTTCCTGGAGAGCCGCTTCAGCTCGCGGGCAACGGTGAGGGCGTCTCCGTTGACGAGAAAGATCACCGCCTCGGACCGCCCCGTGTCGCGCTCGTCCTGCTCCCCACCCCCGAGGCGGGGCAGAACCTCGGCGACCGCTCGAGCTTGCTCACGAGGAACGACGAGCTCGTGGCGCCGGTAGAAGACGGGGAGGGGTCCCGCATGCTCCTCTCCCGGCGTGAAGGTCGGGCAGGAGGCAACGCCGTCGATGCCTGCCATGTACCTGACGCGCGGTGGGACGTAGGCCGTCGGCGTCGCAGCCAGCCGCTCGGCCTCCTCGATCGAAAGCTCGTCCTCGTGCGCTGACACGATCCCCTCCCTTGGCGCTGGGCGTCCTTGAGTCAAGTTACCGCATGCGATGATGCGTGGCGTGGGCGCCGAACGCGATCTGTTGTCGCAGGCTGAGGACCTGGTCGTCCTGGCGGCGTCCGATCCGGCCGCCGCCATCCGCCTCGCCGAGGACGTCCACGCTCGGGCCCAGGAGGCGGGACACGATGCGGCCCGGGCTGTCGCCCTGCGTGCACGCGGTCTCGGCCAGGCCGCTCTCTACGACCTCGGGGCGGCGGTCGAGTCGCTCGATTCGGCCCGTCTGATCGCCGGCAACGTCGACGACGCAACCGTGACGGGCCAGATCGAGATGACATACGCCGCCGTGCTGGCGTGGGCGGGCCGCCATCGTGAGGCTTCCGATGCGATCGACAGGGCGCTGGCCGCTCTCGACGGTGCTCTCGAAGCGCGGGCACTCGTGCAGCGCGGGACGATGCGATACCGCGCCGGCGACCTGCACGGCAGCCTCGCCGACCTCGAAACCGCCCGACCGGCCCTCGAGGGGTCGGATGACGTCGACTGGCTGGCGAGGCTGCACAACAACCGCGGTCTCGTCCTCGGTTTCATGGGTGACATCGCAGGCGCCGAGCGAGATCTGCTGCAAGCTCTCGACTACGTGCGGGTCGTCGGTCAGGAGAACGCCACGGCCGAGACGCTGCAGAACCTCGGCTGGGTGACGGCGGTGCGAGGAGATATCCCTGCGGCCCTCGGGTACTTCGACGAGGCCGAGGAGCTGTTCCGCCGCCTGGACTACCCGCTCGCAGAGCTGCTCGGCGACAGGTGCGATGCATTGATCACGGCTCACCTGGTCGACGACGCCGTCGGATTGGCGACCGCAGCCGTCTCCGAGCTGCGCAGTGCCGACCATCCTGCGGCGCTTGCCGAAGCGCTGCTGAGGCTGGCTATGGCAGGCGAGCTCGCCGGCAAGCACCCCGAGGCACGGGAGGCGGCCCGCGAGGCCGGAGCCCTACTGCGCGCACAGGGTCGCGAGACTTGGGCGGCGTTCGCCGACTTCCTGGAGCTCCAAGCCGTCCTCGGGCTCGAGGACGTCGACCGGCCGACGGCGTCTGCCGTCGACCGGCCGACGGCAGACGGCATCGCCTTGATCGCCGCCGAACTGCACGGCGCGGGTTTCGAGCGGCAGTCGCTGCACGCCCGTCTGCTGGCCGGCAAGGTGGCGATCGCAGCCGGCCAGCTCGACCAGGGAAGGGAGCACCTCGAGCTGGCGGCCCGTGCCAGGGAGAGCGGGCCCGCCGATCTGCGGATCCAGGCGTGGCTGGCCGAAGCCGTCCTGAGGCAGGCGGAGGGAGACGGCCGTGGCGTCGATCGTGCAGCGCGCGCCGGGCTTTCCGTCGTCGACGCCTACCAGGCGATGCTGGGAGCCTCGGACGCCCGAGCAGCGGTCGCGGGTCACGCAGCCGAGCTCGCATCGATGGGGTTGCGACAAGCCGCGTCGGCACGGGACGCGAGGCGCCTGTTCACGTGGATGGAGCGGACGAGGGCCGGCTCGCTGCGCTTCGCTCCTGCCCGTCCTCCAGACGACCGAGCTCTGGCGTCCGAGCTTGCGGCGCTCCGTGACGTCGAGGCTCGGCTGCGCGACGCCGAGACCCACCCCGACGAGATTCGAGAGCTGCAGAGGCGCAGGCAAGCGGCTCAGGAGGGCATCAGGAGACGGAGCCTCCGCACGACGGGTGCCCTCTCCGAGATCCCGTCGGCACCGCGCGCCGGCGACGTCCTCGATCAGCTCGGCGACAGGTGCCTCGTCGAGGTGAGCCGCATAGGTGGACGGCTCGAAGCGGTCGTCCTCCACCGCGGCACGGTGCGGCGCCGCCGGCTGGGCGACGCCGCCGCGACATCGGGTGAGCTGGACAGCCTGCGCTTCGCGGTGCGCCGCATCATGTCGGGCACCGGCAGCGATGCCTCGATCGAGGCCGCCGGGCGGTTGGCAGAGGCGGCCGCCGCCGAGCTCGATGCGATGCTGGTGGCACCTCTGAGACTCGACACGGGCGAGCTCGTGATCGTACCGCCCGCCGAGCTGCACGCCGTGCCGTGGGGCGTGCTCGGCGGCCTGCGGGACATGGCGGTTTCCGTCGCCCCGTCGGCGGCGCTGTGGATGACCCGCGGAGACCGGGAAACAGATGGCCCGGTGGTGCTCGCAGCGGGGCCCCGGCTGGCGGAGTCGGACGCAGAGGTGGTGAGGCTGGGCACCGTGTACGCCCGAGCCGTGTCGCTGTCGTCGCGCCAGGCGACCGTGGAGGCGGTCCTCTCCGCCATGGAGGGTGCTGCGCTCGCCCACGTAGCCTCACACGGCCGGTTCAGGGCAGACAACCCCCTCTTCTCGTCGCTCGAGCTGGCAGACGGGGCGCTCACCGTGTACGACATCGAGCGCCTCCGTCGGGTCCCGCGTACGATGGTCCTCTCGGCGTGCGATGCCGGTCTGCCGGCGGCGCGCCCCGGCAACGAGATCATGGGGCTCGTTGCCGCATTGCTCGCCGCGGGCACGAGGACGGTCCTCGCCTCGACGGGCCTCGTACCGGACACGGTGAGCACCCTCGATCTCATGACCGACTTCCACTCGAGGCTCGTGGCAGGGGAGCGGCCGGCGGGCGCCTTGGCGGCCGCCCAGTCGAGGTTCGAGCCTCTCAGTCCCGAGGGCCTTGCCGCCTGCTCCTTCGTCTGCTTCGGGAGAAGCTGAGGAGATGCGCGTATCAGCCTCGGTCTCGTCTGCTCTCGTGGTGGTGCAGATGCAGTCGAGAGGCAGGTCCTGCGCGACATGAGAGCGGCGATTGCGGTGGAAAGCTCGAAACTAGGGTTCTCGACGATGACCACGGAACGCAGCGTCGCCGAGCTGCTCGGAGCGGCAGGGGATGGCGACCAGGGAGCCTGGAACGCCCTCGTCGACCGGTACGGGCGTCTCGTGTGGTCCGTGATCAGAGGGTTCCGGCTCGACGCGGCCTCAGCGGCTGATGTCAGCCAGACCGTGTGGTTGCGGCTCGTGGAGAACTGCCACAAGATCCGCGATCCGGAGCGGCTGCCGGCATGGCTGGCCACGACGGCGAAGAACGAGTCGATCAGGACGTTGCGACTGCACAAGCGGTCGGTCCCGACAGAGTTCGAGTTCGACATCGTCGATGATCGGTCGCCGGCCATCGACGAAGGTCTGCTCACGACGGAGAGAAACGCACAAGTGCTGGCGGCCTTCCGGAAACTGCCACCAGCCGACCAGCAGCTCCTCGAGCTGCTCACCGCCGACCCGGCGCTCGATTACGAGACGATCTCGTCGATTATCGGCCGCCCGATCGGCAGCATCGGGCCCACGAGGGCGCGGTGTCTCGAGCGGCTCAAGAAGCTCTTGCAGCTCGAAGAGCTCGGTGTCGACGACACCGAGGACGAACGGGGATGAATGAAGTGAGCAACCACGACCACACCACCGAAGATCGGCTGTTGGCCGAGCTCGCGGGGGCGCTCCACGACGTCGATCCGGTACCGGACGCCGTCATCGAGGCGGCCAAGGTGAGCTACACGTGGCGCACGGTGGACGCCGAGCTCGCCGAACTCGTCTACGACTCGGCAGCGGCCGACCTGGCCGGGGTCAGGGGCGGAGAGGGAACGCGCCAGGTGACGTTCCGGGCTCCGGGCATCGAGATAGAGGTCGCAGTCGTCGCAGAAGGAGCGCGCCGGATCATCGGTCAGCTCGTGCCGCCACAGAGGGCGTCGGTCGAGCTCCGCTTCCAGTCGGACTCCGTGACGACCGAGTCGGACGACCTCGGCAGGTTCACGTTCGACGAAGTGCCCATCGGGCCTATCAGCCTCCGCTGCACGCTCGGCGATGGCGAGAGCGTCGTCCAGACGGACTGGATGCTGCTCTGAGGGTCAGCGGTGCGGGCGTCATGCCGACTCGGCTTCCCTGGCGGTGATCCACGCCGACAGCGGCGGCTCGATCTGCTCGAAAGGCATGTAGCCCCTCGTCACGACCGCCATCTCCTCTCCGATCCTCAGCAGCAGTGTCGGGAAGCCACCGACGCCGAGACGGCGAGCAGAGGCGAAATCCGCCCACGCCCGTTGCCTCGCCTCGGCGGTCCCGATCTCGGCGACGAATGCCACAGGGTCCACGCCGAATCCATCCACGAGGTCGTGATACGCCGACAGGTCCGTGATGTCTGTCCCCTCGGCGTAGAACGCCCGCTGCAGCCTCGAGAAGAACGTCAGCGTCGATGCGGGCTCGTGCTCGCGCATCGTGGTGACTGCGATGGCGGGCAGCTCGGTGTCGTAGATCCAGGCTTCCCTCTGAAGTGAGGCCTCCGAGAACGGCTGCCCCGTCGTCGCCGCGATGCGTTGCCATTCGTGTGAGAGGAAGCCACGCAGCCGCTCGTCGAGAGGCTGGGCGGCGTCGCCC
Source organism: Acidimicrobiia bacterium (assembly GCA_036396535.1). Classification (NCBI taxonomy): domain Bacteria; kingdom Bacillati; phylum Actinomycetota; class Acidimicrobiia; species Acidimicrobiia bacterium. The sequence goes on from DASWKR010000048.1 coordinate 57,458, forward strand.
GGCCGAAGGCCGCCGACGATGGTCGCAACCGACGTCTCGTAGTGGGACTCGAGCTCGTCGAGGACGGGGGCGAAACCCCAGCACCAGGAGCACATGGGATCGCCGACGTAGATGAGCTCGAGATCGAGCCCGACCGGCAAGCTCATCGCTTCCACGGGGGGGACACGTCAGGCTCGATGCCATAGCGCTCGATCGCATGCTGGACGACGGAGGCGCCAACCAACCCGTCGCGGGCGAGCAGAGCGAGGACGCCGACCACGATGTGCCCGGTGTCGATCTCGAAGAAGCGGCGCAGCGCTTCTCTCGTGTCGCTTCGACCGAAGCCGTCCGTGCCGAGGGAGCCGAATGTGCGCGGCACCCAAGGCGCCACCTGGTCCGGGACCATTCGCATGTAGTCGGTGACCGCCAGAACCGGTCCCCCGACGTCTGCGAGCTTGCGGGTGACGTACGGCACCCGCGGCTGTGACGACGGGTGGAGCCTGTTCCAACGGTCTGCCTCGAGGGCGTCCTCCCTCAGCTTCTTGTACGACGTGGCGCTCCACAACTCGGCTGCGACGTCGTAATGCTCGGCGAGGTCGTCCCGTGCTTGCCGCGCCGCCGAGTGGGCCGAACCCGAGAACAGGATGGCCGCACGCTGCCCTGGACCGTCCGGCGCGGCGGCGAAGCGGTAGAGGCCGGCCATGATCCCGTCGTCGACACCCCCCGGCTTCGGCGGTTGCTTGTAGTTCTCGTTGTAGATCGTGATGTAGTAGAAGACATCCGTCCCCTCACCGTACATCTTGTGGAGCCCGCGCTCGATGACGGTTGCGAGCTCGTAGGCGAACGCCGGGTCGTATGCCTCGCAGACGGGGACCGTCGAGGCGAGAACGTGGCTGTGGCCGTCCTGGTGCTGCAGTCCCTCGCCGAGCAGCGTCGTGCGCCCCGCCGTCCCTCCGAGTAGGAACCCCCTGCTCCGGGCGTCGCCGGCCGCCCAGATGAGGTCGCCGACCCGCTGGAAGCCGAACATCGAGTAGAACGCGAAGAATGGCACCATCGGGACGCCGCGGGTGGCGTACGACGTCGCAGCCGCGATCCAGCTGGCGAGTGACCCCGCCTCGGTGATCCCCTCCTCGAGGATCTGCCCGTCCTTGCTCTCGGTGTACGACAGCAGCATGGCGTGGTCCACCGGTTCGTAGAGCTGCCCCTGCGACGCGTAGATCTTGAGCTCCTTGAACAGGGCATCCATGCCGAACGTCCTGCCCTCGTCCGGGATGATCGGCACGACCCGCTGCCCGATGTTCTTGTCGCGAGCCAAGCTGCGCAACAAGCGCGTGAACACCCCCGTGGTCGACACCTCGGTGTCGCCGGAACCCGCCTCGAACTCGGCGAATGGAGCATGGTCGGGGAGCGTCAGTGGTGCGCGGATGCCGAGCGTCCTGCTCGGCAGCGGACCGTTGAGGGCCTTGCGCCTCTCGAACAGGTACTGCGTCTCGGGTGAGTCGATCGGCGGGCGGTAGTACGGGGGCTCGTCGTCACCCTCGAGGGCTTCCGCCGGGATCTCGTCGTGCAGCTCGAGGCGATCCCGCAGTTCGAGCAACTGCTCGTTCGTGAGCTTCTTGACCTGGTGCGTCGTCATCCCGCCTTGGATCCCTTGGCCGAGCTGCCAACCCTTGATCGTCTTGGCGAGGATCACGGTTGGGGCGCCCTTGAGCTCGGACGCCGCCTTGTAGGCGCTGTACACCTTCTGGTAGTCGAGGCCGCCCCTGCGAAGGGCCCACACATCGTCGTCGGTCATGTGCTCGACGAGCTTGCCGAGCCGAGGGTCGGGTCCGAAGAAGTGCTCGCGGACGAACGCCCCGTTCTCTGCCTTGTATCGCTGGTACTCGCCGTCGACCGTCGTGTTCATCTTGTTGACGAGCACCCCGTCGACGTCGCGGGCCAGCAGCGGATCCCAATTCGTCCCCCAGATCACCTTGATCACGTTCCAGCCGGCCCCCCGGAACATCGCCTCGAGCTCTTGGATGATCTTCCCGTTGCCTCGCACCGGGCCGTCGAGGCGCTGCAGGTTGCAGTTGACGACCCACGTGAGGTTGTCGAGCTTCTCCCGCCCTGCGAGTGATATCGACCCGAGCGTCTCCGGTTCGTCGCACTCCCCGTCGCCCACGAAGCACCAGACCCGCGAGTCCGTGGTGTCGTCGACGCCGCGACTGTTGAGGTATCGCAGGAAGCGAGCGTGATAGATCGAGTTGATCGGCCCGAGCCCCATCGAGACGGTCGGGTACTCCCAGAACTCGGGCATCAGCCGGGGATGCGGGTAGCTCGACAGGCCTCCGCCGTCGATCTCGCGCCTGAACCCGTCGAGCTGCCCCTCGTCGATGCGGTGCTCGAGGAACGCCCGGGCGTAGACGCCGGGCGCCGCATGACCCTGGATGTACACGTGGTCACCGGGTTCGCCGTCTGCCTTGCCCCTGAAGAAGTGGTTGAAACCGACCTCGTAGAGCACCGCGGACGACGCGAACGTCGAGAGGTGTCCGCCGATGCCCTCGGCGGCGTGGTTGGCCTTGATGACCATGACTGCCGCGTTCCATCGGATCATCGTCCGGATCCTCGACTCGAGGTACTCGTCGCCGGGGAACCACGCGTCTTTCTCCGCCGGGATCGTGTTGACGTAAGGCGTGCTCACGGATGCGGGGACGCCGACATTCTGTTCCCTGGCATATTGAATGAGCCGCGCCATGAGGAACTGCGCCCTTGCTGCGCCGTCCTGGCCGATGACGTCGTCGAGCGCCTCGAGCCACTCCTCGGTCTCATCGGGGCGGATGTCGGGAAGATGGTGCGCGAAGCCGTCGATGATCACTGGAGGCGCCTCCCGAAGCGGTTGCCGTCCCAGTCGATCCTACCGGGACACGGAAACGTCGCCCACGGCGCGGCGGCGACGACGCCACTGGAGCTACTGACCGATTTCGGGCTAGCCACAGTGGGTGGTCGTCTGATACACTTTCCGTAGTCCCCCGCACCGCCGTTTCGGCGCGCGCGTCGACAGACGGTGGCCACCAGCCACGGAGGACGAACATCGTGAAGCGACTCGCAGTACTGATCTCCGGCTTCGTGCTTGCAGGAACCGTCGCAGGCGCCGCAGGAGCCGCCGAGGGAGATCCCGACGACCTCATCACCGGCGGCAACGGAACGACCGTCGTGTGGACATACGATGCCGAGGAGGGAACGCTCGTCATCGCAGTCGCCGGGCCAGACGGAGAGCTTCCCGAGTGCTCCACCGACGAGGACGATCCTGATGTCGGCGGTCTCGGCCCGGCGTCGTTCGACGACGACGAGCTTCCCGACGGATGCTTCGTGATCGACATCGAAGCCGAGGGCGCCAACCACGGAGCATTCGTCTCCGCGGTGGCGACCGGCCTGCATCCTTCGTTGCTACCGGATGGCGTCAAGAAGGGCGAGATCATGCGCGAGATCGCCAAGTCGAGCCTCGGCAAGGGCGACACCGTCGGCGAAGACGACGAGCTGGGCGACGACGAGCCGGGAGACGAGGAGCCTTCCGACGACGAGGCGAAAGCGGAGCGCAAGGCGGCTCGGGACGAGTTGAAGGCGGAGCGCAAGGCGGCTCGGGACGAGTTGAAGGCGGAGCGCAAGGCGGCTCGGGACGAGTTGAAGGCGGAGCGCAAGGCGGCTCGGGACGAGTTGAAGGCGCACCATGGCAGGGGTTCGGGACGAGGCGGAAGCGCACCGGGAGCCGCCGGAGGACGGCGCTGAGGGCAGCTTCCCGGCCCAATCGACCTTTAGGAGCTCTTCACCCGATCCAAATGGCGTCTCAAGGTCCGTCGCGGTAGCGTCGCATCGCTCTCCGGGAACCACTCGGAGTAGCGACGCACACCTCGAGTGTGACCGTTCCCCCCAGATGAAGAGCCATACATGATCATCCGTACCCTCGTGGTCCGGGCGGCGACAGCGTTTCTCGTCATGCTCGGCCTCCTCGCCGCTCCCGGTCCTGCGGTGGCGGCAGCCCAGAAGTGCCCGACGTTCGGCGAGCGCGATACGACCGGCAACCTCACGAACTCGAGCATCATCGAGGCGTCCGGGCTCGTCGCTTCCCGCACCCATGACAACGTGTACTGGACGCACAACGACAGCGGTGGCACGAACCGCATCTATGCCATCAACCAGAAGGGCAAGAACCTGGGCTCCTTCCGGTTCGGCAACGTGAGCGTCTCGGATCTCGAGGACATCGCCATCGGCCCGGGGCCCGGCAAGAGGGACCACATCTACGTCGCCGACATCGGAGACAACGGTCGCAAGCGCCCGTACGTGCGCATCTACCGTTTCCCCGAGCCGAAGATCAGGGACTCGCACGGCGACGTTCAGCTTCCGGACTCCGCCGTCGACGTCTTCTACTACAGGTACGAGAACCCGTCGGGCGGAACGTGGTCGCGCGACGCAGAGGGCCTGGCGGTCGATCCCCAGACGGGCGACGTCGTCGTGATGGAGAAGGAGCTCGGCACCTACCAGGGTATCGACAGGGCGAGCTGGGTGTACCGCATCAAGAAGAAGGAGCTCGTCGACGGCCGGACGACCACCGCCAAGGCGATGGTGGCTGTGCGTGCCCGATTCGAGCGCACGACCGTCGGGCCGGTCACAGCACTCGACATCTCATCGAACGGACGCCTCATCATGGCGAAGAACGGATATGAGGTGTTCTCGTGGATCCGCGCCACGGGCGACAGTGTCTTCCAGACGCTCGCGGCGCGGCCGGTGACCGGATGCGTCTGGGAGGGCGTCGGCAGCGAGGCCCTCGCCATCAAGCGCGGGATGGGCGCCTTCCTGTCCGTCCCCGAGGGAAGGCATGCTCCGGTGAGCCGCATCGACTTGAAGGTTCCGGGCGGTGGCGGAGGCGGAGGTGGCAACGGCAGCGGCAAAGGCGAGTGCAACTACCTCGATGCGACGATCGTGGGGACGAGCGGCAACGACGTGATCGTCGGAACCTCCGGGCGTGACATCATCGACGCCAAGGGCGGCAACGACGTGATCACAGGGCTCGGCGGGCGCGACGTGATTTGCGGCGGCAAGGGCGATGACGTGATTCGCGGAAACTCCGGTAGCGACATGCTGCGCGGCGGCCCAGGGCGTGACAAGATCATCGGTGGTGGCGGATACGACAACCTCGTCGGTGGAAGGCACGACGACGTGCTCAAGGGCAGGAACGACAACGACCGTCTCTGGGGCAACCGTGGGGACGACACCCTGCGAGGTGGAGCGGGCACCGACTGGCTGTACGGGGGAAGCGGCAACGACGATTGCTCGGGGGGCGAGAAGTCAGGCTGCTGAGCCGGCGACGATCAGTCGAGCCGCATGCGGACCTCGACCTGACCGGTCTCGTCGTGGACGTGCTCGCCCACGACCCTGAACCCGTACTCCTCGTAGAAGCGGCGTCCCGCCATGTTGGCCTCGAACACGTCGAGCTCGAGGTGCGGACGGGCGGCCCTGGCTCGGTCCATCAGTGAGCGGCCTATGCCGCGCCGCTGGAATGCAGGATGGACGAAGATGGCTCCCACCTCGTTTCCGAGCAGCGACAGGAAGCCGACGAGGCGCCCATCCACGTCGCAGACCATCGTCTCCGCGATGACGATCCACTCCTCCTCGATCCGCCGTCGCTCCGCAGCGAGGAATTCGCTCGAAAGGAAGGGGTGGGCGACGAGGGATGCCTCGTACCACACCTCGAGGAGGTCGCCGAGGTCGTCGGCGACGTACGGGCGGATCGTGCCGGTCACGACCTGAACCTGTCGAATCCCTCATCGACAGTGATGTCCAACTCGGCGAGGCGCGCCGGAATGGCGGCGATCGCCCCATCGAGCGACACGGCGTGCAGCCCGAGGATCGAGTCGACGCCGAGGCGCGCTTCGACGGTTCCGAGGTTCCATGCATCGGGGGCCACTTCGTCGAGCTCGTCCCAGGCGATGGGCACGGCAACGGTGGCGTCGGGCCTCGGCCGTAGCGACCACGGGGCGACCCCCGTTTGCCCGTACCTGTTGCGGAGCCAGTCGACGAAAGCGCGCCCCCGGCGTTTCTCGATGGAGAACTCGGTCGTGAGCACATCCGGCTCGAGGGTGGCGGCGATGGACGCGACCGCCCTGGCGAATGCCCCGACATCCTCGACGCCGAGGCTGGGCTCGATCGAGCTCACGACGTGGTAACCCTTCGATCCGGTCGCCATCGGCGCCGACGGGATGTGGAGCGATTCGAGGATGTCGCGCACCACCGTGGCGCCCTTCCTGGCAGATGCGGTGTCCCCAGTCTCGGGGTCGATGTCGAGGATCAATCGATCCGGGGTGTCGAGGTGCGGGACCTTGCTCGTCCACGCGTGGAACGTGACGGTCCCCTGGTTGGCCAGATATGCGATCCCTTCCTCGGTCGACACGGTTGGATAGATCGTCGTTCCGTCCTGTTTGGGCATCTCGACTCGGCCGATGAAGTCTGGGAAGTGCTTCGATGCGTTCTTCTGCATGAAGCCCTTCTCGGCCACGCCGTTCGGGAAACGTTGCAGCGTGAGCGGTCTGGCGTCGACGTGCGGCAGCATGGCGCCCCCGACCCGCTCGTAGTGCGCCACCAGGTCGCGCTTCGTGTACCCCGCCTCCGGGAAGATCAGCTTGTCCGGGTTGCCGACCTCGATGCCCATCCGTTCAGCCGTGCGCTCGTCGAGCGCCGGCGAACCGTGTGACGGCGATCGCTGCGACCACGCCCGCCACTCCGAGCCCGGCGAACGGGTAGCCGGGGGACCCGAACACGCCTACGACCGCGCCGAGGGCGAGCAGCGCCGCGTTCCTTCCGAAGTATGCGCCGTCCACCCGGTGCGGCTTCCTCGTGCAGCCGCAATCCTCGATCTGACGCCCGGCGGCGACCGCGATGGCGAGTGCGGCGGTGACGACACCCAGGTACGCCACGGCGAGTGCTCCGCCGAGGCGCGGACTCAGCACGAGGAGAGGCACCAGCGCCGCTTCGGTTCCCGTGACGACTGGAGCCAGGTCGTCACGGATCCCCGCCGTCGACAGGGCGCCCCGGATGCGCCACGGCTCGAGCACGTGGCGGGCAGCCGTCGTCGCGAACACGAACGCGAGGCCGAGCGCCAGCAGGAAGGCCGCGCTCGTCACGGCGCCTCGAGCCGTGCGGAGCCGAGGCGGTCGAGCGCCTGCTCCAGTGTCGCCTCGTCCTTGCAGAAGGCGAACCGGACGAGATCGGCTCCGTCCCGCTTGTGGTGGAAGAAGGCGGACGGCGGGATGGCGGCAACGCCGGCGTGCTCGATGAGGTGCTTCACGAAGGCGACGTCGTCGGAAAAGCCGAAGCGGGTGTGGTCGGCGAGCATGAAGTACGTCCCTTGTGGCAAGTGGACGTCGAACCCCAATCCGGCCAGGCCCTTCGCCAGCAGGTCGCGGCGCGATCGATATGCGGACTCGAGCTCGACGAAGTACTCGGCGGGCGCATGGAGAGCGGCCACGGCGCCGTGCTGCAGAGGGGTAGCCGTCGCGAACGTGAGGAACTGGTGAGCAGCTCGCACCCCGGCGGTGAGGTGCGACGGCGCCACTGCCCACCCGACCTTCCAACCGGTGAGCGAGAACGTCTTGCCGAGCGACGAGAGGGTTACGGTCCGCTCCCACATGCCGTCCAGGGTCGCGATGGACACGTGGGGGCCGTCGAAGACCATGTGCTCGTAGACCTCGTCTGCGATGGCGATGACGTCGTACTCGTGGCACAGGTCGGCGACCAGGGAGAGCTCGTCCCTGGAGAAGACCCTTCCAGACGGATTGTGGGGTGTGTTCACCACGACGGCCTTCGTCCGCGGCCCGAAGGCGGCCCGCAGGTCTGCCTCCTCGAGGCGGTAATCCGGAGGGCGCAGCGTCACGTAGCGAGGCGTCGCACCGGCGAGCGCGGCGTCGACGGGATAGGCGTCGTAGGTCGGCTCGATCAGGACGACCTCGTCGTCCTGTTCAACGAGACCGAGAAAGCAGGCGGCCAGCGCCTCGGTGCAGCCGGATGTCACGGTGACGTGGGCGAGCGGATCGACCGGGATCGCCCGGTCGGACGTGAACCGGGCGGCGATGGCGTCGACCAGCTCGATGATGCCGGAGCTGCGGGCGTACTGGCCGTGCCCCTCTCCGATCGCCTCGGCGGCTGCCCGCTTGACGAACTCCGGGCCGTCGAAGTTCGGGTAACCCTGGCCGAGGTTGATGGCGGCATGTCGCGTTGCCAGCGCAGTGATCTCGGCGAAGATCGTCTCCCCGAACGGCGCCAACCTGGACGTGACCATGACGGTCAAGCGTAGGTGACCGTCGACACAGTGGCGTCCCGTGGGAACCTCGAGCGTATGGTCTACCGTTTCATGGCACAGACGAGCGACCTGTGGGAGTGACAGTTGCCTCTAGGTGGTTTCAGGACACGACGCGCACGTGCCGATACAGACAGCGTGTTGGGCTTGCGGCTCCTCCAGGGTTTCGTCTTCGTTCTCGTCGTGATCAGCGGGACGGGCTGGTCGATCGCCAACGCGGTCCCGCTGCGGCCTTCCTCGTGGCACGGGCCCGGTGTGCCCGCATCGTTCGTTCCGAGCCAGACAACGGTCCGGGCGGCCGTCCCCAGCCTCATCGGCTATCTGATCCCCCGGAACCCTGCTGCGATCCCGCAGCATCGCCCCCCGACCGTCGAACAGATGGTCGACGCCTGGCACGGCTACGAACCCCCTCCGCCGGTACCGGCGATCGAGGCTGCCGTCAGCTACGACGAGCCCAAGCGGCCGATCGCGGACGTTCTCGTCCTGCCGAGACCTCCGGTTGCGATGGTCGTCCTCGGCGGCCTCGAGCTGCATGACGACCCGCTCTCTCCGTACCGCTTCGACATCGACGAGGAAGCACGAGTGGTCGCCGTCACGGTCGAAGGGGACTCAGGGGTCGCCTTCGAGATCGACTACCGAGACGGTCCGAACGACGCTCATCGCACAGGCATCGCCCCCGTCTTCGACGGGCTTCGGTTCGAGAGCCAGCTCGAGAAGCATCGAGGCGAGCGAACCTATCCGCTCGTCACCCCGACGCTCGACGCCGGCAGGGTGACCGAGACCTTCATCACCAACGAGGACGGCCGGGTGTTCGTTCGGTACGTCACCGGGCCGTACACCAACCTGGTTTCAGGCGACGCCGACGACGGGAACACGTACCTCGATGCGGTCCTCACGATCGAGGATGGTGTGGTGGCCATGGAGCTCGACGGTCTCTACTACATCCGGCCTTCTGCGCACGGCACGAGCTACTCCGTGCGAGGCCGCAACGGCGCCGAGGGAGCAGTCGTGGACGAAGACACCGCTCCGTTCACCAGGTACATCGCAGATCCGAAGCGCATCGACGTCGAGGACGGCGCCTTCGGCTACTACAGGATCAGGACGGACGCGGCGTGGCTCCAGGTGCAATGGCCCGGATACGGCTCGGCATTCGAGTTCGACTTCGACCACACGTACAAGGACAAGCAGCAGCTCTCGGTGCTGACGAGGATCGTGTTCGCGCCGGTCGTCGACGACAAGGGGAGCGCCGACCCCGAGGACGCCTGAGCGGTCAGCGCCGCGGTCGCCGCGGTGAGAGCAGTCCGGCGAAGAAGGTGGGGAGCACCCATTCGACCAGGTGCCGTGCGTCGACGATCGCGATGGAGCCGATGACGCCGACGAGTCCCCAGAACCCGGCGGTGGCGTCGCGCAACGCCACCGCCAGGAATGGCCCGTACGCCACGGCCTGCAGCGCCATGGCGCCGGCCGGATTGCCGGCGTAGAGGAACCAGATGGTCGCCGCGCCGCCGGCGGCGGCGAATGCCGGGCCCGGGACGTATCCGGCTGCGATGAGCCCGGTGAGCAGGCCGGCGCCGACCGCCGCGTCGAAGTGGAGATCCCATCTGCCGAGTCGGGTCGCTGTCGCCGACCGGCGGGCGACTCTCCCATCACTCACGTCGGTCAGCCAGGCGAGGCCCAGCAGGGCGGCGCCACTCATCGGATGCCGCGAGCCGACGGCGATGACGAGAGCGACGGCGATCAGGCCGCGCAACGCCGTCAGCGCGTCGGCGGCGACGGCCGTCGCATCGCGCGGCTTCACCGGTGGATCCATGACGCGAGTCTGCCGCACGTACCGGTGCACGTGCGGCAGATTCGGGGAGGGCCCGGTCAGCGCTTGCGCCGCTTGCGTCCCTCGGCGGCTTCTCGCCTCATCTCCGCGATGCGATCGTTGGCGAGAGCCCTGAGCATCTCGTAGTTGTGCATGTCAATCCTCCATCGGTGCGGTCGGGGTGCAGGCGGCACCGCGCCCTGTGATCCAAGTGCCGCGATGACCGCATGAGCAGATGTATCCGATCTCGATGCCCCGCGACGTGTTTCGAAGCTCCTCGATGGACGAGAGGCTCAGCAGGACCGGTGAATCGTGGTAGGGGCACCTGATCGCGAACATCAGTTGACCCCGTTACGAGATGCCACCAGCTTCGCCCGCAACTCGAGGAGGTGGGATTGCAGCAGCGCTCTCTCGTCGAAGCTGCCGCCGGCGATCCGCAGATCCTCGTATCGCCTCCGAGCGTCGAGTAGCTCGTTGAACAGGTGCTCGAAGCTCATTTGACCCTCCCGGTGTAGTAGGCTATTGTCTTTACGACTCTTACAAGATACAATGATTCCGGTAAGGAGTCAAGTGGATTTCTCTCATTACAGCAACGAACCGGTGGCCATGGCGGTCGACCTCGTCAACACGTTCGACGCCTTCTCCGGGGTCGAGCACCTGGTCACGACCGCCGACCTCGAGACTTTCGTCGCCGGGTACGAGCAGGAGTGGGGTCCGTTCGATTGGAGGATCCGCGAGGCCGACCTTCACGAGGTTCGTGCCTTGCGCTCCCGGTTGCGGGATGTGTTCACGGCGGACACTGCCGAGGCTGCCGTCGACACCGTCAACCAGATCCTCAGCTACTCGGAGGCGGTGCCGAGGGTGAGCCTGCACAGCGACGACCCTCATCTCCACTTCGAGCCGTCGGGCGCAGACATCGCCACATGGCTGGGGACCGTGACGGCGATGGGCCTGGCGGTCACCATCGTCGACGGTGGCATGGAGCGCCTCGGTGTTTGTGACGCGGGTCGCTGTGACGACGTCTACGTCGACGTCTCTCGCAATCGCTCGCGCCGCCACTGCTCGGACACCTGCACGACCCGCGAGAACGTGGCGGCCCACCGCCGACGCCAGAAGCTGGAAACCTGACCCCGACTGCGTCTCGCCGACCCGCGAGACTGGCGTTGTGGAGTACGACGCGGTCATAGTGGGCGCAGGGCCGAATGGGCTGACCGCAGCCGTCGAGCTCGCCAGACACGGTTTGCGGGTTCATGTCATCGAGGGTGCCGACACCATCGGTGGGGGAGCCCGCACCAAGGAGTTGACGCTTCCTGGGTTCCGGCACGACGTGTGCTCGGCGATCCATCCACTCGGGAGACTGTCGCCGAGCTTCCGCCGGTACCCGCTCGCAGACCACGGCTTGGAGTGGATCTCGCCGGAGGCAGCCGCGGCGCACCCGTTCGACGACGGGTCGGCCGTCATGCTCCTGCCGTCGGTTGCCGAAACGGCAGCGGGGCTGGGAGAGGACGGCGTCGCCTACCGGCGCGTCATGGAGCCGGGGGTGTCCAGGCTCGACCGCATCAACGAACAGTTCCTCGGGCCGATGCTGCGCTGGCCGGGCGATCCGAGGCCCCTGGCGCGGTTCGCAGCCATGTCACTCCTTCCTGCCACCTGGTTCGTGAGGCGATTCGAGACGACGGAGGCGCGAGGTCTGCTGGGCGGACTCGCCGCCCACACGACGGTCGACCTGGCCGGCCCCGGGACGACCGGCGTCGCATTGGCGCTCGGCCTCGCCGGGCACGCAGACAACTGGCCCGTCGCCAAGGGCGGATCGCAGGCGATCGTCGACGCCCTCGCCGGTTATCTGTTGTCGCTCGGGGGCTCGATCGAGACGGGGCACTGGGTCGCCTCGCTCTCGGACCTCCCCTCGGCGGCCGCCACCCTCCTCGACGTCACGCCTCGAGCGCTCCTGGCGCTTGCGGGCCGCCCGATCGGCGGTCTGTACGGCTGGCGGGCGAGACGCTGGCGGCGAGGACCGGGCGTGTTCAAGATCGACCTGGCGCTCAGTGAGTCGATTCCCTGGAAGTGCTCCCGAGTGGCGTCGGCCGCGACGGTTCACCTCGGGGGCACGTTCGAGGAAATCGCGGCTTCTGAGAGGGCGATGTGGCGCGGTGATCACTCGGATCGCCCCTACGTGCTGCTCGCCCAACAGAGCCTCTTCGACGAGACGAGGGCGCCCGGAGGCAGCCACACCGCGTGGGCGTACTGTCATGTGCCGAACGGCTCGACCCTCGATCGGGTCGAGGCGATCGAGTCGCAGATCGAGCGCTTTGCGCCCGGGTTTCGCGACACCATCCTCGCCAGGCACACCATGGGCCCCGCCGACTTCGAGGCCTACAACCCCAACAACGAAGGCGGCGAGATCATCGGTGGCGCCTGGACCCTCGACCAGGTGATCGCCCGCCCGATGCCGGGACCCGATCCGTACAAGACGCCACTCGATGGCGTGTACCTGTGCAGTGCCTCGACGGCCCCGGGGGCAGGCGTCCACGGGATGTCCGGATACCACGCCGCCAGGTCGGCGCTGCGGCGTTCGTTCGGCATGGATCCGACGTGATCGAGGGTCCCCGGGACGAAGCGGCTCTGTAGATTTTGACTCGTGAACGGTCGTTGGCTGGCATGGGTTGTCGTGGCGGCGGCCGCCGTCGTCGGCGGCGCGATGTTGGCGGCCGGCGACGCCCCACCCGATCCCCTCGAGATCGTCGAGGAATGGGTGGCGGCGAGGAATCGAGGCGACATAGCCGCTGCAATGTCGATGATCGCCGACGACGGATACGTGCTCGGCACACCGATGTGGGTCGCGTCGCGGCGCGATGTGCTCGAGGAGACGTTTCGCGCGCAGGTGGCCGCAGGGTGGCAAATGGCCGACTTCGACTGTGCCGTCGATGACCTGGTCGTCACGTGCAGATACGTGCAGGACGACCGGATTCTGAGGTCGCTGGGTCTCTCATTGACTGGAACCCACACGTACATCGTTCGAGCCGGCAGAATCGGCAATGTCGACAGGATCCATGACGAGGCGTCACGCGATGCGGCGTATGGAGCTCTCGAAGCCCTTCGCACTTGGATCGCTGCGAACCACCCGAGCCTCGAGCCGGTCATCTGGGCAAGTCGCTCGGCCGTGACCTACACGACCATCGCGGGCGCCGAGGCGATGCTCGGCGTTCTCGACCAGTACCTGTCCGATCGGTGAGGCGTGCCCGGGACGATCGATCTCCGTTCCGGCGTCCGCCCATCGCACATGTGCGACGGCGGGACGCAAGAACCGGTC
>DASWKR010000049.1 GCA_036396535.1 Acidimicrobiia bacterium
CGGCAGACACCTCGAGGTCGCCGTGGTCAGGGCACCAGACAACGACGGTGTAGACACCGACGCTCATCACGCCCGGGTCGGCGAAGAGCTTGGCTTGGCGTCGAGCGAGACGTCGGAGCACACGAACCGAGTATCGCCGCGTCTGCGCCTACAGCCGCGAGGCGAGTCACTATCACTGTGCGGCCGGTTCGCTTCACCGTGCCGATCTCCTGGCGATGTGGCCTGTTGCCCCTACCTTGCGGCACGCCGCATCGGACCTTGGCGACGATCACAGGAGCCGCTCGATCGGTGAGAAGCGACGGTGGGCGTCGCGAGCTCGTTCATCGGCTGCGGATGCGGCGTACCTCGACAGCATGGCGCGGGAGCGCCAGCCGGCGAGACGCATCAGGTCGGTCTCGTTGCCGCCCTGGGAGAGGAAGCTGTGGGCGAACGTGTGGCGAAGCTGGTGAGGGTGGATCGGGTCGATGCCGGCTTGACGGCAGCGTCGGTGGAACATCTGTCGGATCCCCGAGTCCGACAAGGCGCCCTTGACTCCGATCCACAACGCCGTAACCGCGGCCTGCTGATGGTGGACGCGGGAGCGCATGTAGCGGTCGAGTGCTTTCAAGGTCTGGGGGCCCATCGGGAGTGAGCGGTATCGGCCACCCTTGCCGCGGACGATGGCGACGCCGAGGTTCCAGTCGACGTCGGTGACGGTGAGGCCGGTGATCTCGCCGAGGCGTCCCCCTGTGTCGGTGAGCATGAGCACGAGGGCCCGGTCGCGGCGGTCCTCGAACCGGGTACCCGTACACGCGTCGATGAGGCGACGAAGGTCGTCGTCGGATACGACGGGCACCTCGGGCTCGTCGACGCGTGGCGGCTTCATGCGGGCCATCGGGGAGACGTCGACCTCTTGCTCGGCCTCGAGCCACTTCCACAGTTGCTGGAGCGCACGGAATCGGTTGGCGGCCGTGGACGCGGATCGGGTCTCGATGATGTGGACGATGAACGCCTCGATGTCCTCGCGACGGACCTCTCTCGGTGTGGTGGGGCGTCCGTCGTCGAGGAAGTCGACGAGCTGGCCGGCGGCCTCCAAGTAGGTCCGAATCGTCTTCGGAGCCTTCCTTTCGGCGCGAAGATGAAGAATCCATGAATCCAGCAGGGCCCGTAGACTGCCCGATGTGGCCTCGATTTCGCCCAAAAAAGTCGCCTTCTGTTATCCGCTGTGCTAGCGTTGCGCATGTTAGCAGGGGAGGAAGCGACCTGGCGAGACCGCTAGAGCCACAACGGATAGACAGGCTGGCGTAGCTCAGTTGGCCAGAGCAGCTGATTTGTAATCAGCAGGTCGTGGGTTCGAGTCCCACCGCCAGCTCCACGCCCTACCCGGCCGCTGTGTACCGGGGACCGCGAAATGCCGGGTTCTGTCACCCGCCCTCCTTACGCTGATCGCATGCTGTCAGACCGTGACCGGCGCGTGCTCGACTTCGAGGGATCGTGGTGGCTCTACCCGGGCCCCAAAGACCGCGCCATCAGGGACTATCTCGGTATGACGGCCACCCGCTACTACCAGGTCTTGCGGAGGCTGGCGGAGGACGATCGGGCTCTCGACCATGCTCCGCTCACCATCAGGCGGATTCGCAAGATGCGCAGGCAGAGGATCGACGAGGTCTCGGCGCGGTTCGACGGCAGCGGCGACTCCACGGGCTGATGACCGGCTTCCCGCCCCTCGAGCGGCCGCCCGAGGTCGCCGGGCGCACGGTCTCGGGGATGCTCACCAGGGTCGGCGTCGGCGCCTGGAGCGTGCTCGGTGTCCTGCTCCTGGCGTACGCCACGGTGTGGGTGGTCATCAGAGTCCGCGTGCTGATCGCCCCGATCGTCCTGGCCACCGTGCTCATCTACCTGCTGAATCCGCTGGTCAAGCGGTTCCGAGCGGTCGGCATCCCGCGCGTCGTCGGCGCGGTCCTCAGCTTTCTGGTGCTCGTCGGCGTCGTCGTGCTGCTCGGCTTTCTGATCGTGCCGAGCATCTCGGACCAGGCCTCCGACCTGGCCAGCAGCTTCCCGGAGATCTACGAGAAGTCGGCGACGCAGATCGAGGGCATCGCCGACGACCTCGGCTTCGGAGCCGTCGAGCTGTGGTCGTACGAGGAGCTCGAGGAGTTCGTGAACGACCCGGAGCGGCATGATCAGATCGTCGGGGCCGTGCTCGACCGACTCGGAGAGGTGACGTCCGGCATCGTCGAGGCGATCCTTGTGTTCTTCATCGCACCGGCAGTCGCCTTCTACATCCTGCTCGATCTGCCGCGACTCGGCAGGGAGTTGACGGAGTTGTTGCCGCCGCGTCACAAGGACGAGGTCGTGTACGTCGCTCGGGAGCTCGGGTCGGCTGTCGGAGGCTTCCTGCGCGGCCAGATGCTGGTCGCCGTCATCGTCGGGATCATGACGAGCGCCGGCTTCGCTCTCATCGGGCTCGACTTCGCGCTGATCATCGGGCTCATCGCCGGGTTCCTAAACATCATCCCGTTCGTCGGGCCGTGGGTCGGGGGAGCGCTCGGGGTGATGATCGGCCTCGTCACGGGGTCGGTGACGACGGCTGGGTCGGCGGCTCTCGTCGCCCTCGGTGTCCAGCAGGTCGACAACCACTTCATCAGCCCGACGGTGCTCAGGGCGACGGTGCGGCTCCACCCGGCTGTGGTGATCCTCGTGCTCGTGCTCGGCGGTGCCCTCGGGGGACTGTGGGGGGTGGTGCTCGCCGTTCCGGTGACGGCCTCCGTCAAGATCGTTGCCGGCCACCTCTGGAGGACTCGGGTGCTCGGCCAATCCTGGGAAGAGGCGACGTCTGCGCTCATCGAACCGGCGAATGCCGAGACCTTGCTGTCCCGGATTCGCCGCGAAGCGGCCGACATGGACTTGAATGGCGAGGACGAAGCCGGCGACGCTGCGCCGGACGACGGGCTCGAGACGGGTGGAGACCCAGACGGCCCGACATGATCGATTTCATCCTCGGAGCGCTCCTCGTTGCGCTCATCGTGCGCGGATGGCTGCGCGGGTTCGTGCGCGAGGCGATCGGCGTCGGCGTCCTGCTCGTGGGGACCATCCTCGCCTTCCGGCTCAGCGAGCCCGCCGGGGCGGTCGTGTCGGCGATGGCGGGGAGTTCGCACGACGTCTCCCGGTACGCCGGTGGTGTCGTCGTCTTCCTTCTGATCGCTGTCGGGGGAGCGGTCGTTTCCTACCTCGCCCATCGCGGGGTGAGAGCGCTGCCCGGTCTCCCGACGATGAACCGGGTCGGTGGGGCTCTGCTCGGCGCCACCGCCGGGGTGGTTGCCGCCACCGTCGCCTTCTCCGCACTGGCGGTCGCAGCCCCGGCGGCGGCGGTGACGAGCAGCATCGAGGCGTCGTCGCTCGGCGGGGCGCTCGTCGATCCGGCCGGCCCGGCGCAGGCAGCCTTGGGGGCTCTGGCAGGCGACACGGTGATCGCCACCGTCATGCGGCTGAAATCCGCCGTCGGTGAGCAGCGCTTCGCAACCGACAGCCGCGCCGAGCTGGCGCTGCCCGCCACCGAGCGCGGCGAGCTGGCGAGGGCGGCAGGCGTCGAAGCTCGGCTGCTCGACATGCTGAATCGGAGCCGAGTCGGCGCCGACAGCGGCCCGGTTGCCCGCTCGACGACGCTCGACGATGCGGCGGCGGCGGAGGCGCGCAAGCTCTACGTCCGTGCCGGCCGCAGGGCTCGATCTGCCGAGGCGATCCTCGTCTCGATGGGCGTCCCGGTCGTCGATGCCGCCGAGCTGATCGCGCTCGGGGCCTCACCCGGCTCGGTGCACCAAGGCATCGTCGAGGAGGCCGCGGTGCACGACACCATCCTCGACCCGCGGTACAGCAAGGCGGGGATCGCGACGTACCGGGGACCCTACGGGCTGCTCACGGTGGTGTTCCTCGCGAGTTGAAGAGCTCCCTCGGCGCCGCTTCGGGGTTGCCCCACCCCGACGTTCCCTGCCACGCCGCCTTCCCGGTGCTCTCCT
>DASWKR010000050.1 GCA_036396535.1 Acidimicrobiia bacterium
CATTTCTGCTGCGCCGGTTAGCAGCGCAGTGGCCAGGTCTGAGAGCGCCACGAGGAATTTCGTCGTCATGCGCTTCACCCAACCACCCCTTCAGAGCCTGTTTCTGCCCGGCATCTGTTCGCCGGGAGACCTAGGAATCCGCTTCGCTTGGGACGAGATGATGGACAGGTACTCTTTCGAAAGAGGAAGCCCGGGCGTCGTCACCCATCGCCTGAGGACACCAAGGGGGAAGCCTCGGGCGAAACCTTCGGTTGTCCAGGTGCACGCCGGCCCCCAGCGACAGTCCTGACCACCACGAGAGCAGCCAAACGATCGCATCGCCCAACGGCCTGG
Organism: Acidimicrobiia bacterium; assembly: GCA_036396535.1. NCBI lineage: Bacteria > Bacillati > Actinomycetota > Acidimicrobiia > Acidimicrobiia bacterium. The sequence continues at coordinate 334 of DASWKR010000050.1, forward strand.
TGTCACTCCCCTCAGTGACCGGCACAAGGTAGCCGATGTGAGGTCGCGATTTCAAGGACAACTCTCGCGAACTCTCACCACGCGGCGAGGTCGCGCCGCTACCCTGAGAGAGCACGTGTGGACGGGTGCCGGGCTCGCTGCTCGGACTCACCGAAGAGAACGGGCCACGCTGCATGGCGAGACGGCATTTGAACCGAAGCTCGGGCGTCGACGCGGCGCTCTGAAGCGTCGCGGTGGGAGTTGCGCTTGGCGCTGAACGTACATGAGCTCGAAGAGACGATAAGCCGGCTCGAATCTGTCGACGCCGTTCGCATCGTCGTGCAGGGCTCGGACGTGACCGAAGTACATGTGCTGGCGGCGACGACCAAACCCCCAAAGCAGGTGGTACGCGACGTCCAATCGGTCGCCATGGCTCGTTACGGGACCGCCATCGACCGCCGCGTGATCTCCGTCGTCCAACTCGACGGTGGCACCGCGACCGCCAAGGTGTCTCCGGAGCGCCCGGCGCTCGTCAAGGTCGTCGAGGAGCCCCAGGGCTCGCGAACCAGCGTCAATGTCGTGCTCGCATATCAGGGAGTGGAGCACACCGGATCGGCGATCGGGCCGGCGGCGACGGCAGCGAGACTGCGAGTGGTCGGGGAGGCGACCCTCGATGCACTCGACAGGATCCACCTCGGCGCACCGCCCCTCTCTCTCGACGCCATCGGCACTGCCACTGTCGGTATGAGGACCGTGGTGATCGCCGTGATCGTCAGCTCGACGCATCGCGGAGAGGAGATCGCCGTCGGCTCGGCGCTCGCCAACGGCGACCCATCGGAAGCCGGCGTCAAGGCGGTGCTCGACGGGCTCAACAGGCGGCTGCCCGAGTTCATCGAGTGAGACGGGAGCCCGACTCCCCGCCAAGGTCGACGACGAATCTCGGCACAGAGCGAAGGTCGGCCACCACGCCGGTCGCCGTGACGACGCACTCGCTCGCCAGCCAGGCCGCCGTCGACCTCATGCAGGCAGGCGGTTCGGCCGTCGACGCCATGATCGCCGCCAACGCGGTCGTTGCCGTGACGCTGCCGGACACCTGTGGGCCGGGCGGCGACCTCTTCGCCCTCGTTCACGAACCAGGCGACCCGGCTCCTGCCGTGCTGAACGCTTCCGGGCGCGCCGGTGCGCTCGTCGACCCGGCGGTGATGCGGGAGCGCTACGGCGAGGACATGCCGTTGCGGTCACCGGAGACGGTCACCGTTCCGGGATGCGTCGACGGGTGGGCCGCTCTCAGCGAACGGTACGGCGCCGTCACTCTCGCGGAGGCGCTCGCACCAGCCATCGACCTCGCCAGGGAGGGGTTCGAGGTCTCGCCGGAGCTGGCGGTGTCCCTGGAGCGAATCCGAGCCCTGATCGGTGACCAGCCGGCCGCCGCGGCCATCTACCCGGGCGGCGAGCCACCGGCGGCGGGAACCGTCCTCCGGAGGCCCCGACTCGCCGACACTCTGGAAGCCGTCGCCACCGGTGGGCGGGAAGCCTTCTACGGCGGCGAGGCAGGGGCAGGGATCGTCGCCGCCACCGGGGGGAAGGTCACCGAGGACGACCTGGCGCGAGTGCAAGCCGAGTGGGTCGAGCCGCTCGGCTCCCGCGTGTTCGGCCGCGATGCTTGGACGGTGCCGCCGAGCAGCCAGGGGTACATCACCCTCGCCGCCGCGAGCATCTTCGAGCGGATCGGCCCGCCGCGCGACCCTGAGGACCCGGCATTCGTCCACGCCGCCATCGAGGCCTACCGGGCCGTCGCCTGGGAGCGAGACGACGTGCTCGCCGATCCCGACTTCATGGATAGAGAGCCCGCGACGCTGCTCGACCCCGACGAGCTGCGCCGGCGCGCGGAACGCATCTCGGGGGGATCCCCGGCACAGTGGCCACCCCCGCCGTGGCGTCCCGGCGGCACCGCCTTCTTCTGCGCATGGGACGGACGTGGGATGGGCGTCTCGCTGATCCAGTCGAACTTCCACGGGATCGGCTCCGGATTGTCGGCCGGCGACACCGGGGTGTTCCTCCACAACCGCGGTGCCGGCTTCAACCTGCGCCCCGGGCATCCGAACGAGCTGCAGCCGGGGCGCCGTCCCGTCCACACCCTTTCGCCGACGCTCTGGACGACCGACGGGAGCCTCCGTCTCCTGCTCGGGACACGCGGCGGGCAGTTCCAGCCCCAGCTGCTCCTGCAGGTGGTGTCCCACCTCTACTGGACGGGTGCGTCGCTGCGCGATTCCCAACACCGCCCACGATGGGAGGTCTCCGGTTGGGAGAAGTCATCGCAGCACCACCGGGTCCACCTCGAGAGCCGACACTCCGATCGGATCGAGGACGGGCTGTTGCTGCGCGGCCACGACGTCGTCAGGGCAGGGCCGTGGGAGACGGGATGGGGCCCGGTAGCGGCCATCGAGGTGAACGGGAGCCTCGTCGAAGGTGCAGCAGATCCAAGGGTGTCCACGAGCGCTGCGATGGCGGCTGCCGTCTGAGCGGCGTCACTCGTCGAAGAAGCCTGGCGCCGCGGTGGTGTCTCCGGGGCGATAGCGGTGGCGGCGCCGCGCCACCCGCTGCAGGTACGCCAGTGTCGCCGCAGCCGCCAGTGCGGCGAGAAGGATGCCGAGGCCCCACCTCCAATCGACGGCGTTGCGCTGGTCTCCGAGGAGCTCGAAGCGACGCTGGACTCGCCATTCGGTGTCGATGCCGTCCCAAGTGTCTGCGGTGAGATCGTGGAGCACGTCGGTGCCGCGGCTGTCCACCGCGTAGGCAACGAGGTCGCCGACCGGCGACTCCTGGAACTCCGGGTTCCACACGAAGGTCTCGGATTGGATTCCGTACGTCCAGCGGTCGGTTGTCGAGTCGTCCTCCGGGCGGGTGAAGGCGACCTGGCGCCTCATCATGTCGCGATGGAGCGCCAGACGGGACGTCAGACCCGCCGCGAACCATTGACTGACGGCGTCCCGGAGCGGCTCCGGGTAGCCGTCGCGACCTTGGTCGCCGGCCAGGTCCCACAGCGCCAGATAGGTGAGGCCGACGGCCACGGCCGGCCGAAACTGGGCCGTCATCCCGGCGTCCAGCACGACGACACGATCGGAAGTGAGCACGGCCCCGTGGAGGCGCTGGTTCTCAGGCACCAATCCCCCATCGTCTGCGAGCTCGGTCTCGTCGAAGGCGCACACGACTGCGGCGTCGAGAGGCAGGACTCCGTCCATCGCGGCGAGGAGGTCCTCGATATCCGACGCGAATCGGGTGGCGATCCCGTCTTCGACGCCAGCGGTGACGAGGGTGATCGGCCCGATGGTGGCGGCAGATCGCCATGCGGTGCCGGGCGACCACCCACTGCAGGCCTCGTCCGCCGCGGCCGCCGGCACGACCGACATCGAGAGCGCGAAAACGACACAACACGTCAGCAACGAGCGCCTCACGGTCGGATGCTATCGGGGCAGCCCGCCTTCCAGAACATGCCTCGAAGCCGTTTGGCGCGGCTCGTGACGGCGGGATACGCTCACAGGAGCGCGAGGACACTCGCGGGGCTCTCCCTGAGAGGGATGAGCGATTCGAGGCGGAGACGGTTGAGTTGCGAACCCGAGCACGACTGGCGTTTGCCGGCGCTTTGATCGTCGCGCTCGTCGCCGTCTTGGGGTTCGCTGCCTTCTCGGCCGGCCAGCCCGATGCCGGTCCGAGCACGACGCCCGCTTTCGAGGCCGACATGCCGGCGGCGATCAGCGGCCGAGTGGCGGGCGCCATATTCGCCACGGAGCTGGGACCAGACGGGGTCGAAACGACCACGTCGACACCCGGCGGCTGACGTACCGCGGCTGCCACCCTCCCTACACTCTCCACCGATGAGAAGACTTCTGCGCGTGGCGGGTGTGGCGGCCGCCCTCGGGGCCCTCGCCTGGTGGATGCGGGAGAGGCTGCTGCCGCCCCCACTCGTCGACACTGAGCCGCCGCCGCCGTTCAGGGGCGCCTCCCCGGTCTCGGCGGACGCCCCGACCGCCTCGGGGCGCGGACTCGAAGCGGTGAGGGGCATCGGTCCCGTGTATGCCGGCCGGCTGGCGAGCATCGGGATCGGCTCCCTCGAGGCGCTCGCCGATGCAGAGGCCTCCTTCGTCGCCGCCGAGCTCGAGATTCCCGCAGGTCACGTCGCCGATTGGATCGCGCAGGCCGCTGCCCTGTCCCGATGAGCAGCAGGAACGCCCATGTTGTATCTGATCCCTCCCGAGGAGCTCGCCGAGGCCCTTCCGGGTGAGCCCCGATATCGCGCCGACCAGCTGAGGCGGTGGCTGTACGAGACGCCGGTACTCGGGTCGGAGGCGATGAAGAACCTCCCGGCACGCCTGCGCACCGAGATCGACTCTCGGCATTGGCCGTTCGCGGTGGACCTGGAGCAGTCGGCCGATGCGGGAACGACTCGAAAGTGGCTCTTCCGCACGCCGGACGGAGCCTCGATCGAGTCCGTGCTCATGGGATACCCGAGGCGAACGACGCTGTGCATCTCATCCCAGGCGGGCTGCGCGATGGCGTGCACGTTCTGCGCCACCGGGCAGTTCGGCTTCGAGCGTCACCTCGAGCCCGGTGAGATCGTCGCCCAGGTCGCATATGCAAACGCCCACATCCGAGAGCACGGACTCGAGAACTCGCCACAACGGGTCACCAACATCGTGTTCATGGGTATGGGCGAGCCGCTCGCCAACTTCTCACGGGTCAACGAGGCCCTTCGACGCCTCATCGAGGTGATGGGGATCTCGGCGCGCAGCATCACGGTTTCGACGGTCGGCGTCGTCCCGGGCATCCGTCGGCTCACTGAAGCCCCCTGGAAGGTGAATCTCGCCGTGTCGCTCCATGCGGCAGACGACCAGCTGCGCGACGAGCTCGTACCGCTCAACAAGCGCTACGACCTGGCGAACGTCATCGAGGCGTGCCGGCGGTACCGCGACGAGAAGGGACGGCGCATCAGCATCGAGTGGGCCCTCATCGACGGCAAGAACGACACCGTCGACCAGGCACGCAAGCTGGCAGCCATCGCCTGGGACCTCAGGGCGCACGTCAACGTCATCGCCCTCAACCAGACCCCGCTCAGCCAGGACGCTCCCCCATCGCCCCGACAGGTGCAGGCGTTCATGACGGCACTCACCGATGCCGGGGCAAACGCGACGCTTCGTGACACCCGCGGCCGGGACATCGACGCAGCCTGCGGCCAGCTGCGGGTTCGTTCAGCCACGTCGCCGAACGCCTGATCCCACCCCTCTATCCTCACGTCACCGAGTTGGGAGGGGTGTTGACAGGCGACAACGCGATCGGCCCCGGGCGATGCTCGGGCTGCGGCGCCCGGAGCTCCAATCCATGTTCTCTTCTGGGTTCTCTTCCGGCGCCCGACAAGAGGACCACCCTGTGACGCTGACCGCCGGCGCCGCGGCGCCGCACTTCGACCGACTCGATCACACCGGTCGCCGGGTGACCCTGGACGACTTCGCCGGCCATCCGCTCGTCGTGTACTTCTATCCGAAAGCCTTCACCCCGGGCTGCACGACCGAGGCCTGCGACTTTCGCGACAGGCACGAGAGTTTCCACGCCGCCGGCTACGAGATCGTGGGAGTGAGCCCGGACCCCGTCGAGCGGCTGGCGAGCTTCCGGGACGAGCACGACCTGCCGTTCCCGCTCCTCTCCGACCCGGACCACGTGATGGCGGATGCCTACGGCGCCTGGGGTATCAAGAAGAACTACGGCAGGGAATACGAGGGGATCATCCGCTCGACGATCGTGATCGGAGCGGACGGCACGGTGGAGCACGCCTGGTACAACGTGAAGGCCGCGGACCACGCGGCCCGGGTCGAGCGGGAGCTGGCGGCACCGTGACCGGTGCCGCCCGAGCGCCGATTCGCAAGGCTGTGTTCCCCGTCGGGGGGCTCGGCACTCGATTTCTCCCGGCCACCAAGGCGCTCCCCAAGGAGATGCTGCCGATCGTCGACAAGCCGCTCATCGAGTATGCCGTGGACGAGGCGAGGGCGGCCGGGATCAAGGAGCTCGTCTTCGTGACCGGGCGCGGCAAGTCGGCGATCACGAACCACTTCGACATCGCGTATGAGCTGGAGCGCGAGCTCGAGGCGCGCGGCGACGGAGACCGGCTCGATGCGATGCGGGCGGCAACGCCCGAACCGGGCGAGGTGGCGTTCGTTCGCCAGGTCGAGCCGCTCGGGCTCGGGCACGCGGTGTGGTGTGCCAGGAACTTCGTCGCAGGTGAGCCGTTCGCGGTGATCCTGGCGGACGAGCTCATCTTGGGGAACCGGTCTCCTCTCGAGCAGATGGTCGACCTGTACAACGAAGTCGGAGGCAACATCCTCGGTCTCGTCGAGGTTCCGGATGCCGAGACGTTCAGGTACGGCATCGTCTCGCCGGGTGAGCGCGTCGGGACACGGGTCGAGGTGCTCGACCTCGTCGAGAAGCCCGCACCCGGCACCTCTCCCTCGAACCTGGCGATCGCGGGGCGGTACGTGCTCCAGCCGGGAATCATCGACCACCTCGCGGCAGGGACGAAGGGGGCTGGAGGGGAGATCCAGCTCACCGATGCCCTGGCACAACTCCTGGCGACATCGCCGTTCTGGGGACAGATCGTTGAAGGGCGGCGTTTCGACTGCGGCACCAAGATCGGCTACCTGGAGGCGACTGTCGCATTCGCACTGCGGCGCGGAGACCTCGGCGGGGATGTGCGGGCGAGGCTGCGAGCCGTGCTCGACTCCGAATGATCCGCGGCAGCGCTACCTTGATGAGCAGCTGCGAAAGGACGCCATGACGAAGCTTCATGACCTGCACGCCGTCGGTCAGTCGGCATGGCTCGACTTCATAACCCGGAACCTGCTGGACGGCGGGGGCTTGGAGCGTATGGTCGAAAGTGGGATACGCGGCGTCACGTCCAACCCGACGATCTTTCAGAAGGCCATCACCGGCTCGGACGACTACGACGACGCCATCGGCGCCGCTCTCGCCGAGTCGCCGGACATGTCGGCGTCCGAGATGTTCGAGCGCCTGGCGATCGCCGACATCCGCAGAGCCACGGACGTACTCCGCCCCGTGTATGACTCGAGCTCCGGTGCCGACGGATTCGTGAGCCTCGAGGTCTCGCCCCACCTGGCGATGGACACGGAAGCAACGGTCGCCGAGGCAACCCGGCTGTGGGAGACCGTCGACCGACCAAACCTCATGGTCAAGGTGCCGGCGACCGCCCCCGGCATCCCCGCCGTCGAGGAGCTCCTCGCCAGGGGCCTGAACATCAACATCACGCTCATGTTCTCGCTCGCCGACTACGAGGCGGTGGCTCATGCGTATCTCAGGGGCTTGGCGCGGGCCGCCAATCCTGCCTCGATCTCCTCGGTTGCCTCCTTCTTCGTGAGCAGGGTCGACACGCTCACGGACGAGATGCTCGACAAGATCGGCACCGACGAGGCACTCGCCCTCCGCGGCAAAGCGGCAGTCGCCAACGCCAAGCTCGCATACCGCCGATATCGGGAGATCTTCGAAGGCGAGTCGTTCGCGACGCTGGCGTCCGAAGGGGCGCGCCCGCAACGCGTCCTGTGGGCGAGCACCTCGACGAAGAACCCCGCCTACCACGACACCATGTACGTCGACGAGCTCATCGGCGCCAACACCGTCAACACGATGCCGCCGGCGACCATCGACGCCTTCGAGGACCACGGCATCATCGACGCGGCAGCGATGACGAGAGACGTCGACGAGGCGCAGGCGATGGTCGCCGCGCTCGCGGACGTCGGAGTCGACTACGACGAGATGACCGCCCAGCTGCAAGCAGAAGGCGTCGCCGCATTCGCGGACAGTTACGACTCTCTCGTGTCGGCCATCGGGGATGTGATCGCCGAACGCCGCTCATGAGCGTTTCGTTCCGCAGCAGGCCCCCGACAGTTGGGCTTTCCTGCAGGTGACGGACGACCGCGGTCGGCGACCTGACGGAGGGACGATGGCGAAGCAGCATTTCACACCGGCACTCTTCGAGTTCCTCGACGCCCTGGCTCGCAACAACGACAGGGACTGGTTCAAAGCCCACCAGGCGAACTACGAGGAGCACGTGCGCGAACCCGCGCTCGAGTTCATCAACGACTTCGCGGCGCCGCTCGGCGAGATGGCGCCCGAGTTTGTCGCAGACTCCAGGACCGTAGGCGGCTCCCTCTTCAGGATCCAGCGCGACACGCGGTTCGCCAAGGACAAGACGCCGTACAAGGAGAACACCGGTGTCCAGTTCCGCCACCGCATGGCCAAGGACGTCCACGCCCCCGGTTTCTATCTCAACCTCCAGCCGGGTACGTGCTACATGGGGGTCGGCATCTGGCGGCCCGAGACGAAGGTGGCGTACCGGATCCGCGACGCCATCGTCGACCGCCCGGAGGCTTGGGTCGAGGCGACGACCTCGAGACCGTTCGCCGCGGTGCTCCAGCTCGAAGGGGACTCCCTGAGCAGGCCGCCGCAGGGCTATCCGCCGGATCATCCACTCATCGAGGACCTGAAACGCAAGGACTTCATCGCAAGCGCCCGACTGGGCGACCGCGACGTCACGGCGGGGGGCTTCATCGACGCGTTCGCTGCCATGTGTCGGCTCGCCGAGCCGTTCATGCGGTTCCTCTGCGGGGCAGTCGGGGTGCCGTACTGACCGAGGTCACTGGACGAGCCGGAGCGGGGCGGTGTCGTCCGTCCGACCCAGCCCGCCTGCGACCTCGAACCGGCGGCCGACCAGCTCCTCGAAGTCCTCGACGAGGAGGGGCGGTGAGAACAGATACCCCTGAGCCAGGTCGGCCCCCATCGTCCTCACGGCCTCGAGCTGATGGAGGGTCTCGACACCTTCGACGACGACCGTCAGCCCGAGTGCCTTGCCGAGCTGCACGATCGTCCGTGTCACCGGGGAGGATCCCTGCGGTCGCAGGCGGTCGATGAACGTCTTGTCGATCTTGAGAATCGAGACCGGCAGCCTGTCCAGCGTCGCCAGCGACGAGTACCCGGTGCCGAAATCGTCGAGAGCGAGCCTGACACCCATCGCCGCCAGCCGCTCGAGCTGGCGGATCGACACCTCGGCGATGGCGCCCTCCGTCACCTCGAGAACGAGGCGTGCCGGCGTCATCGCCAGCGCAGCCAACGCGTCGTGGACGCTCTCGACGAGGTCGGGATCCTCGAGCTGGCGAAGCGAGAGGTTGACGCTCACCCAGAAGTCGTCCCGCACGAAGCCCCGCGAGAGCCATCGTTCTGCCTGGGCGCACGCCGCCTCCAACACCCAACGACCGATCGGGATGATCTGTCGCGATTGCTCGGCAGCCGCGATGAACCCGACGGGCCCGACCTCTCCGCGCACCGGGTGCTGCCAGCGGACGAGCGCCTCCGCACCGACGATGACTCCGTCGTCGAGCGAGACGATCGGCTGGAAGCGGACTGCGAACGCCTCGTCGTCCAGAGCCGCCCGCAGGTCGGAGCGCAGCTTGAGCTGGGCGATCAGCTCGGCGTGCATGTCCTCCTCGTACAACCGGAACGTGCCCTTCCCGGACCGCTTCGCCGAGTACATGGCGGCGTCGGCGTTTCGGAGGAGCTGATCCGGCTTGTCGCCGGGCACGCCGACGGCGATGCCGACGCTGGCGGCGATCGCGAGCTCCTTACCCTCGACTGCGAATGGCGCCTGGATGACGTCGCGGACGCGGTGCGCGAAGTCGATCGCCTGCTCGGCGTCCGTCAACTCGTCCAACAGGATCGCGAACTCGTCGCCTCCAAAGCGGGCGACGGTGTCGCCGGGGCGTGCCTGGCCGGTGAGCCGCCCGGCGAGAGACCGGAGCACGGCGTCGCCCGCCGCGTGGCCCATGGTGTCGTTGATCGTCTTGAAGTCGTCGAGGTCGAGGAACAGCACTGCGACGATCGCGCCCGATCGTCCGGCGCGCCGGAGCGCATGGTCGAGGTGTTCGGCCAGCAGCACGCGGTTGGCCAGCCCGGTAAGGGCGTCGTGGAGCGCCTGGTGCTTCAGCTCTTCCTTGAGCTCTGTGAGCTGCGCCAGAGAGTCGACGAGCCGACCGTTCTCGAGCGAGACCGAGACCTGCGCCGCCAGGGTCTCCACCAGCTCGAGGTCACCATGCTCGAAGCTCGCGACGTCGCCCTCGGGGTTGGCGACCAAGAGGGACCCGACCACCCTCCCCCGCTCGGTGATCGGCACGATGAGCGCCTCGTAGATGACGATCGGCGCCGTGGCGGAGCCGAACCGCACCGTTTCCTGCACCCACCTTCCGACGCCCCGCTGGCGCACGTCGCGCCAGAGGTCGTGCCATTGGCTCAAGTCGAGCGGCTCCATGGCGATCTCGATGCTGCCGGACCCGACCATCGTGCGGTAGGCCTGGCCCAGATCGCTCGGGAAGAGCAGGACCTCGCACATCTCGGCGTCGAACATCGCCCGAGCGTGACGGGCCGCCGCCAGCAGGGCGTTCTCGATCAGAGGCGATTCGTGGAGGTCGCGGGTCGCCTCGTAGAGCGACTTGAGGCGAGTCCGCTCCTGCCGCTGCGAGACATAGGCGCGGTATCCGAAGAAGAGAGCAATCGGAGGGACGAGGGCGACGACCGCAGCAGGAGTCGAGACCACCATCACACTCATGCCGGCGAGTGCGATGCTGGCGTTCAACGCAGTGGCGAAGGTGCTCAGGGCGAGGGCTTCGGCCATCTCCCTGGGTTCGATCCGCCCCCCGGAGAGCACGATCACGCTGTTGATGAGCGCATGGGCGACGACCAGGGCGATGACGCTGGCGGCGATGGCGGAGACCCACCCAACCGCGCCCTGCGGCTCGAGAGACCCCACCCCGGCGCGGAACACGTACACGGCCACGACCGACTGCGCCGCGAACTGGCACACGTTGAAGACGAGCTTGAACGGAGGCTGGCGCCTGTGGAGGCCGAGCACGATGACGTTCGCCAGCAGCTGCGCCCCGATCATCGTCACCGGATCGACGAAGTAGAGGCACACCACCAGCGGGATCTCGCTCATCGAGAAGGAGTGGGCGTCCCTCCGGAAGCGCAGATGTACCACAGAGAGCTCGGCGAGGCCGAAACCGATCGCGGCGATCCACCACGGGATCGAGAACTGCCTGCTGACCGGCCCGGCCCCGACGAGAGGAATCAACCCGGCGACCGAGAGGCAGGCGACGACGACCGTCAGCAGCCACACCTTGGCGTGAGCGCCGACCCGCTGGTCTCTCCGTCTCATCACGTCCCCAAGCCCTTCACGACCGGCATGTGACGCTATCGGACGACCTGGCAGCTCTGATGAGTCTCATTGGCGCCAGCGTCGAGTGACTAGTTCCTGAGCGTACGGGCGCGGACTAGCCAGACGGGCACCGGCCACGATGACGCGCAGCACAGTCTGCGTCGTGCCGATTCAACCCGACCAGGCGAGAAGGAATGATGTCCATGAAGGCAGTCCTGGCCGTCGAGCAGACGGCCGTGTGGCAGCGGCCCGCCGGGACGCCGCGGCGGGTCGTCCGGATCGCGATCGCTCTGCTCGTCCTCGGGGCGGCGCTCTACGCCGCCGGCGCTCCGAGGTCGATCGATGCCATCGTGGGCGGCGATGAGACGGCCGGTGTCACCGTCGAGAGTCTTCGAGTCGACGTCGGACCGAACCTCGACATGCGCAGGCTCATCGAGGCGTCCGAGCTGTAGGCGACTCGGCTATTGGTCCGGGCGCCCACTTGGGCAGCTGTCGGGTCGCGGGCGCCATCCGACAGGCCCAGGACGGGCCGAGCTGCCCCGCGGCCAACTCAGCGGTCGTCACCCTCGAGGAACCGCGCTCCGGGGCCGTTTGCCGAGATGGCGTCCTCGGGATTGAAGAGGGCGCACGAGCGCAGGGACAGGCAGCCACAGCCGATGCAGGACGTCAACTCGTCGCGGAGGCGCTCGAGCTCCGTGATCTTCCCGTCGAGCCTGAGACGCCAGTCCTTCGAGAGTCTCTGCCAGTCGTCACGTGTTGGAGTCCTGCCGTCGGGAAGCCCGGCGAGCGCGGCCGAGGTCTCGGAAAGCGTCAGCCCGACCGACTGGGCGGCCCGGATGACGGCCACTCGGCGCAATGTCGCCCGCGGGAACCGGCGCTGATTGCCCAAGGTACGTTGCGACGCGATCAGCCCGCGTTCGTCGTAGAAGCGCAGCGCAGACGCCGCCACACCGCTTCGGGCGCTCAACTCGCCGATCGTCAGCATGTCGCCCATCGGCCCCATGCTAGTGGCTTGACTTCATGTGCACTTGAGGTTGTACTTTGCCGTCCATGAAGACATCCCGCACACATCGCCAAGCGCGATCCAGCTTCGCCGACCTTCCCAGGCTCATGAGGCTGATGACGGGGGACGAGAAGCACTCCCCGAGCGCCCACTCGACCCTCGACGTCCTCCAGGTCCTCTACGAGAGGATCCTGCGGGTCGATCCGTCGAACCCGCAC
>DASWKR010000051.1 GCA_036396535.1 Acidimicrobiia bacterium
CCGACCAACGTTGCTCCGCCCCCGGAGTCAGCTCTCGTCGTCGAGCGACGCCGCCAAGCGAGCCGGGGCGACGATTCGATACGCCTCCTCGACGAGGTCCTCGACGTCAGCCCAGTCGACCGGCCCGTCGACGTAGACCCCTAGCCACCCGCGATGCCCGACGTACGGCGGCCGAAAGAACCGATCGGGATCTTCGGCGAGGCGCGACTCCTGCACACCGTCATGGGCGGCGCACCAGAAGGCGATCCGGTCGTCGTGATGCCGGTTCGCATACGTGACGAAGACCTTCTTGTCTCGCACGAACCAGGTCGGCTCCCCGTGGCTGAGCCGCTCGGTCGTCTCCGGAAGCGACAGGCAGATGCGTCGGAGGGCAGCGAGCGGATCATTCGACTTGGCGCGATGGTCCGCCACGTGCGTAGCCGCCTTCCTTCTCGCCGGTTGCGGGCTGCGCCGCCCTCACTCGCCTCACCAGGCGGCCGCCTGGTCGATCAGTTCGACGGTGACGGTGGGAAACCGGATATTGCAGGCTTCGGTCAGGGCGACGTGGGCGGTGCGGATCACGTCACGGAGGGCACCGGCGAAATCTGTGTGATAGAGGTTGTAAAGGCGGTCGACCGCGGCCTGGTCTATGACTTCGCTCAGGGCGACGTCGCCTGCGTGGGCGACGACTCTGGACTGCAGGACGCGGGAGAGTGCATCGGTAGAGGTCAGGGCGGGAATGTCGATGCGAGTCTCGAAGGTGGCGCGGAGGTCACCAGACAGTGTGTCATCGTCGAGGTAGGAGGACTGCATCGAGACGACCAACCCCGCCGGTCGTTCCCTCAGTTCGGGGAGGACTCTGGAGAAGAAGGCTTGGGCGGTGCGCTCGTGCTGGTCGTCGCCTCGGAACCATCGGTCTGTGTCATCGAACACAAGGACTGGCATCAGGTCGTCGCCCTGGATGAGTGTGAGGAGCTGGTCGACGACTTCGAGGCTGGCCTGTGCTGTGCGTGGCAGCTCCAGGGTCGGCGGGACTTGCTGGTCGATAGCCGCTTTGAGCTCTGCTCCCATCCAGGCTCCTCCGACCGTGAGGCGGTTGGTTCTTGTCGAGGGCTGGATGGAGCGTGTCGATGCGGCGCTTTTCAGCGCAGAGGTGCGGTCTCTTTCGGGGAGGTGGCTGTGATCGACAATGGTTTGGATGATGAGTCCGGCGACGCCTTGTACGTTGCCGGCGAGATCGGACGGCTCTCCTGAGACGGGCACCAGGATCGGGGCGACGCGTTCTGCGGTGGGGCCCAGGACGTGTTCGATGAGGCTGGACTTGCCGGATCCGGGCCGGCCGACAACGACGGTGCGCTCACCTCGGTCGGCGACCCCCCGAAGTCGGTCCTCGGGAGAATCGACGTCGGTGAGTTCGCCAAAGGGTACGTGATAGATGCCGAGGTCGTGGCGTAGGGGTGCGGCATCGAAGGCATGCGCCGCCTGGAGATCGAGCAGCACCTGGTTGCTCATGTCGCTGGCTCCTCGATCGACGTCTTGATGGCGTACATCTTGCGGGGCCGTCCCACTCCGCTCTTGTCGTTAGTGGCCACCACGAGCCCGTTCTCCTCGAGGTGGCGAAATACCTGTGTGGCTCGGGCTCGGCCGATTCCGAGATCCTCGAGGAGCTCAGGGTCCGAGGCGCTGGTCGGCCCGTTTGTGTGGAGGTGCCGTACGGCAGCCAGTTCCGAGATGCCAAGCGCTTCAGCGGCAGCGAACACGACGTCGGTGGCGGCCGTCTCCTCGGGTGTGCGTAGCGTGGCGTCCCGTGCTGCGGCGAGTAGGCGGCGCGGGTTCCCGCCGCCACGTTCGATGATCTCGGTGAGCTGGGCCCTGATCCGGTTGGCGGCATCGTCATCTGCTGGTGCTGCACCCCGAAGGCGGGTGCTGACCAAATGCCCGGCGGCGGTCTCGCCTAGTGGCTCGAGGGTGACTTCGGTGTCGAAGAACGCGTCAGCGGGCGGCTCGAGATAGTGGCTGCGGCGCGAGGTCTGACCGGCGACCACCCACCTGATGGGGACCTCCCACACTTCGTCTCGGTAGCGGCCGAAGAGACTGTGGACGAGGGCGGAGTCTCTCACATCATCGAGGAGCACCATCGACTTCTCGGACGACTCCTGAGCTTCGAGCAACGTGGCGCCGACAAAGCGAAGGTTCGCCAGCGGATCCGGATCACCTGCGAAGTGGAGGGTGCGAGGCTCGGTCTTCGGCATCCGCGGGCGACCCATCAAAGCGTCCATGTCCAGTTCACCAGGCTCTTCCGCCGTGTAACCCTGCCGACGCCCAAGCACGCCGATGCGGATCGCATCGAGCACCTCAGCTAGGCTCTCGGCTCTCACAGCAGACACGTAGAAGGCGGCCCGGCCCTGTTCGCGGAGACGGCGAAGATGCTGTTGCATCACTGAGGTGACTCCGCTCCCCCGCTCGCCGAGGAGAAGTACGTTGAAATCGAGCTTGGCGGCCTGTTCGAGACGCTCGAGCTCACTGTGTCGGTTGGTGAACAGCGCACGATCGGCGTCGGAGCCGGTGAGGGGTCGTTGACTAAGTTGCAGCATCGCTAACTAAGCTTACTGTAACTTTCGTTAACTGTCTAGCAGATCGGGTCCTGGTCAGGCTCTGCAACCATGGTGACGTGACCGCGTCTCCAAGGATGGCGCATGTCAAGGCCCACGCTGCCGAACTCATAGAGGTTGCCGCAAGCCTGGGAGCAACGAACGTGTGCCTCTGCGGCTCGGTCGCCCGCGGCGACGACAGGGTGTCGGATTCTGCAGTGGTCTGGAGCGTGACGTGCCCGAAATGACCGGGAGCGGCTGCGAGAGTGCCCTGTTCGTCCGAAGGGTCGACCTCGATGACGCGGTACAGAGGGATTGTGCTTGTCGACGCCGCGCCACCGGCGGCGGTGGCGGCGGACTGCCTTCACCGCTCGCCGGGTGCCCGACCGTCAGTGGTGACGATGGCTGTGGTGCAACCGCACGTCGATCCAAACGAGCCGGTGGTCGGATGCGCCGACGAGCGCGAACAGCGGATCGCTCATCAGCGGCCAGAACACCGCCGCGGCGGCGATCTTCATGTTCCGCCGTGGCAGCACGTAATCCGCTCGCAGGTTTCCCGGCGCGGTATCCGAGAAGTCGGCGGTGTCGAATGCCGGGTCGCTCAGATGCGTCAGGTTCGCCCCACCCTGCAGTGCCGACTGCTCGGGCCCTCCAGGGCTCGACGGGGTCACCTTGGTGTTGATGAGTGGATGCTCGATGAGCAGCTGCGCCGAACCGGGGATGCTGTCGCCATCGAGCGGATCCGAGTTCTGGTCCCCGGCGATCACGAACAGTGCGCCGGGACGCAAGCCGCCCCTCCTGCCTGCGTCGTCGTAGATGTACCGGCCTCTGTGGGGACTCACGTAGTCGGCCCAGAACCGGATCTCGTCGTGGTTGCGCTTGCCGTTGAAGTCGACACCCTCCGGGAACGTCGGAGGGTCGTCGAAGACGGGAGGCGTCGGATGGCTCACGAGAAAGTGCACGGTCTTCCCGCCGATTCTGATGGGCAGGTCCCAGTGGCTCTTCGATGAGAGCCGGAACGAATCGAGCTCGGGGCCCGGCGTGTACCAGTCCCCCGGAGCTGCGGTCCCCGGGTCGTCGGGCAGCAGTGCTCCGGGCATGTCCTTCCACTTGAAGAGCTGGAACGTCCTCGCCTCGAGATGGTCGATGGGGTACTTCGAGAGCACCGCCATGCCGAACTGGCCGGGGAAGAAGCCGAAGCCGTACGAGTCCCCAGGGACGAAGTCGCCCGCCGCCCCACTGTTGTCATAGTCGAAACCGGAGAACACCCCGGTGTTCGACGGGGCGATGAAGCTGTAGCGGTACCGGATGGGCGCCGCGGTGCCGTGCGCCACCTCCAGGTAGTTCTCCTGGAAGAGCTCGAGGGCGGCCGGATCGAAGTCGAACTCGTTGACGAGCACCACGTCGGGACGGGCCCGCTGAATGATCTCTGCGACCGCGTCCGGCTGCGGGCTCCCCGGCGTCGCAAGCTCGGCCGCCAGTGCCCCTGCCGCGCCCCGGTTGAGAGAGGCGTTGTAGGTCGCAAACCGAACGGTGGGACCGGAATGGCCTCTGGAGCGCCCCGCGATGGCTGCGGGAGCCTGCACGAGCATGGCGGCCAGCAGCGATGTCACCGCCAGCACGATCCACACTCTCCTGCTTCTCGTCACCATCATCTCCTCCTCGTCATGCACCGCGCACACCGTCACCCTATCGAACGACGTTGAACGGCGGCATAAGCCGACGTGAACGAATCGTGATGTCGCCGAGCTACCCGAGCACGTCGTCGCTGCGGGTGTCCCTCGTGACCCGGACCCAGCGACGGCAACCGAAGAGATGGAACCAAGCCTCCGTCACGGGGCCCTCCACGTTGCCGTGCATGAAGGCCCGGTCGAGATCGCGCTCGAGTGGGTCGGTGATGGTGTCCGGCACGTCGAAGATCTCGCCGTAGAGGTACTCCTCGATAGGACGCTCTCCGCAATGGTCACACGGGATGCGAATGCTCATCAGTGGGTCCCCGCCGAGCCCCGATCCGCCATGGTCCTGTCGGCTGCGAAGCGGTCGAGTGCAAACGGTGCGATCAGCTCTGGCACTGCACCGGTTGCGATGAGCTTCGCCAGCTGCTCGCCTCCCGCCGGGATCGCCTTGAAGCCCCACGTGCCCCACCCCGTCGTGACGAGGAAACCGTCGACCCCGGTTCGGCCCATGATCGGCGAGTAGTCGGGCGACATGTCGCAGATCCCCGTCCATTGCCGGAGGACCCGCAGGTCCCGCAGGAACGGCAGGAGCACCATCGCCCGGTGGGCGCACGAGCTCAGGAAGTGGTGGCCCGACCGGTACGAGTAGCTCGGCTGCCTGTCTATCTCGGCGCCGATCAGCATCTCTCCCCTCGCCGTCTGCGAGGCGTAGAAGAGCAAGTCGGTCGAGGCGACGATCGGGTCGAAGCTCCTCGCGTAGTGGTTCGTGACGAACGCCTGCAGTGGATGGCTCCTGATGGGGAGGCGGATCCCCGCCATGGCAGCGAGCCCCGAGACGTGGCCGCCGACCGCGGAGACCACCGTGCCGGCCGCGATGCTCCCCCGGTTCGTCTCCACGCCGACGACCCTGCCTGCGGCCACCTGCAGGCCCGTGACTTCGATGCGCTGGATGACGTGGACCCCATGGTTGATGGCGCCCTCGGCGAGTGCCCACACCACCCGGTCGTGGCGGGCGGTTGCCCCCTTGACGTGATACGACCCTCCGATCACGGGGTACTTCCCCCCTCCCGCCTTCAGGTCCACCTCAGGGGCGATGCGGGCGATGTCGCCAGGCTCCACGAAGTGGGTCTCGGCGCCGAAAGCCCTGTTGACCGCCGCTCTGGCGCGCTCGGCTCGCAGGCCCGCCTCGGTGTGGACGAGCCACAGCAGACCCTTCGTCGAGTGCATCAGCCAGCGCCCGGTCTCCTGCTCGAGTGAGGCGTACAGGTCGAGGCTGTGCTGGTAGAAGGCGACGGCTTCGGGAATCCCGTAGTTGGCCCGGATGACCGTCGTGTTCCGGCCGCTGTTGCCGCCGCCGATGTAGCTGCGCTCCAGAACGGCGATGTTGGATATGCCGTGCCTCGTCGCCAGGTAATAGGCGGTGGCCAGCCCGTGTCCGCCACCCCCGATGATGACTACGTCGTACACCGGCCTCGGGTCGTGCCACGTGAGCGCCACCTTCGCCTCGATGAACTCGTTCACGCCAGCCGCTCCTCGGCGTCGGCCGCCATCGTCGCCGGGAAGACGACGAGGACCCGGTCGTGCTCGAGCCAGAGCTTCGTCGCGATGCCGGCGACCATGCCTTGAGCGAAGGCGGGGCGCTCGGTCGGCAGCTCCCAGGAGCACTCCCGCTCGAGCCACGACTCGGCGTCACGGACCGCGAGCCAAATGCCGCTGAGAGACGCCTCGACCGTGACGATTGCGGAGGCGTCATCGAGCTCGACACCCGAGGCGCCGACGGCGTACGCCTCGTCTGCGGCTATCCGCAGAACCGCCACAGCACCCTCGAACCGGGCGGCGTCGAGGGCGGCCGGTTCAGCGACGACCCTGATCCCCGCCAGGCGCTCAACCCCTGGCACGAGCACCCTCCGGGTCGTAGAAAGGAAGCGAGGCCCGCCTCGCCGGGCGTCCATCGATCGTGACGGCGTCCGGCAGGGCACCGTCGAACAGTCGAAGCCATCCGAGCATCACCGCTCTGCCGAGGACCGGCGAGGCCGTGCTCGACGTCACGTACCCGGCATAGGCGTCGCCGACGCGGATCACGGCTCCCTCGAGCGGTGCTTCGCCGTCCATCTCGAAGCCGACGAGCTGCTTGTCGAGCGGGATGGCGTCCGTCCGCAACACGGCCTGCTTGCCGATGAAATCCGGCTTGTCCGTCTTGACGGCCCACGGCAGCCCGAGGCGACGCGGCGTCGAGTCGAAGTCGGTGTCTTGGCCCACGATGACGTGGCCCTTCTCGAGCCGGAGCCGCAGCAACGCGGCGACACCGTGCGGAGCGATGCCGAGCCCCCGTCCCAAGCCGAGCAGCGCTCGCCACAGCTCGGCTGAGCGCTCCGCAGGATGATGCAGCTCGTACGAGAGCTCACCCGTGAAGCTGAGGCGGAAGATGCGGCACGGCACTCCCGCCACCTCGGCGGCGGCGTGCCGCATGTAGCCGGGCGGCTCGGCGACGCCGGCGAGTGCGAGCAGGTCACGCGCCCCGGGACCGGTCACGTTGACGGCGCCCAGGCTCGTCGTGGTGTTCATGATCCGGACGTCGAGGCCCCAGGACGCCGCCCAATCACGGACCCACATCTCGGCCCACGTCGATCCTCCGGACGTGAACGTCAATATGAACCTGGTCTCGTCCTCCCGGCAGACGAGCCCGTCGTCCGCGACGTAGCCCCGCTCGTTGAGCATGAGGACGTATCGAGCGCGCCCCGGGGCAAGGTCGGCGACCCTGGTCGGGTACAAGCGCTCTACGAGCTCGGCGGCGCCCGGTCCGGTAACGATCATCTTGCCGAGCGTGCTGACGTCGCCCACGGACACGGCATGGCGCACTGCGTGGTACTCGGCGTCGACATCGCCGTAGTGCCACGGGCGCCACCAGCCGCCCACCCTGTCCATGTGGGCGCCGAGCGCTCGGTGCTCGGCGTCGAGCGCGGTGCGCGGCACGGCGGGGAGGTGCCACCCCGCCGACACCTCCCCGAAGGTCACTTGGCGGGTCACCGGCCTGGCCGTGAATGGTGGCGGCAGCTCGGCGCCGCGATCGGCCAGGAAGCTGCGGAGGTGCGGGAGGCAGGCGGCGCCCTGGCAGGTTCCCGTCCCGGCGAGCGTCGCTCGCTTGACGAGCTCCATCTCGCGAAACCCGCGCTGCCAAACGGAATCGAGGTCGTCGACCGTCACTCCGGCACACGGACACACCAATCCGGCACGCGGGCACGGCGGGATCGTCGCCTCCTCGGCGGCCTCGCCGACGAGACGAACGTCGAGGTCACGGGCCATGCGGAACAAAGCGTCGCGCGGCTGGAGCCCGAGCCCGACAGCCGCCGTGTCGCACTCGTGGCTCACCTCGGTGCCGTCCGGACGGCGAACCACGACGGCGGTCACCCTCCCTGCCTCGCCCTCGAAGCGGACGAGCTCGCCGTCGTCGACGGCGGCGGCGACGCCGGCGGGGGGTGATCCGACGGCGAAGACCCTGCCCATCTCGATCTGGCGGGTCGCCATGCGCTCGGCGGCGCGCCCGGTGACGATGCCGGCCAGGTCGCTCCCCGGACACACCGGCTGGATCTCCGCGGCACCGGCGGCCACCACGACGGACCGGCAATGCACGTTCAGCATGCCGCGTGGAGTGCGGGCGACGACCATCGGTCCGGCATAGATCCCGATGACCTCCTCACCGGCAGCGGCGTCGAGCACCGCAACTCGCCGACCGGCCGCACTCGCCTCGGCGGCCGCCGCCCTCCCCGACTCGCCGGCTCCCACCACCACGACGTCGACGTGCCGGTTCGTCGCCGAGGCGGCGTGGGAGTCGACGCCGGGAGGCAGCGGAGGATCTCCCTCGACCGGATGCCTCGACACGACGATCCCCTCCTCGGCAGGTGTCTGGCACGTCCGCACGTACGAGACCCCTTCGACCGTTGCGACACAGTGCGGGCAGTCGCCGCCGAAACACAGGCATCCCCCGGCCATCGGCAGCTCCCCGGCGCGCAGCATGGCGTCGAGGAGCGTGTCACCCTCCATGAACGCCACGGATCGCCCGTCGAGCGTGAAGGCCCGCTGGGTCACTGGAAGGCCGCCGGGTCGATCTGACCCCTCCGGCGCTCCATGTAGTCGCCCAACTCCTCGTCGATCGCCTCGTCGAGCGGAGGCGGCTCGTACCGGCCGAAGGCCTCGGCGAGCGCACCCGAGGCGCGAGTGGTGGCGTCCAGGCCCCCCTTGAGGCTCCAGGTCTCGAACGACTCGGCGTCGAAGAGGGGTGTCCTGTGAAAGGCGGTCCGGAACCGGCTGAACGTATGCTCCGTCCCCAGGTGGTGGCCGCCAGGGGGGACGGCGAGGATCGAGTCCATCGCCCATTCGTCCTCGTCCCAGTCGATGCCGGCGGCGAGGCGCTGGAGCACGCCGAGGAGCTCGCAGTCGAGCATGAACTTGGCGTAGCCGGTCGTGAGCCCGTTCTCGAGCCAGCCCGCCGCGTGGAGGACATAGTTCGGCCCGCACAGCATCGACGGCAGCATCGACATGGCCCCCTCGTACCCCGCCTGAGAGTCTGCGATCTTCGAGCTGACGTAGGTGCCGGCCGCCCTGAACGGGAGTCGGTAACGCCTCGCCAGCTGGGCGAGGACGAACTGGGCCAGAGTGCTCTCGGCAGCCCCGAACACAGGCGAGCCGCTCTGCAGGTCGATGACGGCGAGAAACGGCCCGAAGATCGACGGCGCCCCCTTGCGGACCATCTGTGTGAAGGCGATGCCGGCGAGGGCCTCGGCATTCGCTTGGGCGACCGTCCCGAGGATCGTCGCCGGTCCCATCGCTCCGGCGAGGATGAACGGGGTCATCATCACGATCTGGTTGGCCCCGGCGTACGCCTTGAGCGTCCCGAGCATGCGGCCGTCGAGCCGCCTCGGGCTCGACACGTTGACCGTGCAGTGCATGACGTGGGTGGTCTCCATGGCGGCAGAGCCGAACAGGATCCGGGCCATCTCGAGGCTGTCCTCGGCTGCAAGGCCGATCGGGTAGTGCCCCATGATCGGCATGTCCCCGTGCTTGATGTGGGCATATGTGATGTCGAGCGCCCGTTCGTGGAACGGGACGTCGTTCGGCACGACGATCTCCGTGCCTTGAGAATGCAGGTACGGCGAGACCATCGTCAGCTTGATGAAGTTGACCAGGTCATCGAGGGTCGCCTGTCTCCTCCCGTCCACCGGGTCGAGCACGAACGGCGGTCCTGCCGCAGGCGCGAAAGCGATGTGGTCTCCGCCGATGACGATGCTCTTGACCGGGTTCCTGGCCGTGTGCATGAACTCGGCAGGGGCATGGGAGACGTACTCCTCGATCAAACCTCTGTCGAACCGGACGACGCTGTCGTCCCCGACCGCTGCTCCGTGCTCACGGAGGATCGACAGCGACTCGTCGTCGTAGAAGGCCAAGCCCGCTTCCTCGAGGATCCGCATCGACATGTCGTGGACGAGGTCGAGCTGCTCAGGTCCGACGAGGTCGTAGTACGGGATCCTCATCCGAGGTTGGGCGATCCATTCGCCGATCGCCTCGGCTCGTCCCGCCAAGCGCTTCATGCGGCCCGAGCGGCGCCCTTCCGTCATGCCGATCGCATCCGGCTCATGTCGGGATCCCACAACGGATCGTGTGCGACCGTGGCGTCATACCTCTCGCCGAAGTACTCGATGGCCAGCCCCTTCCCCTGAACCGCCAGGGACGGCGGCAGGTAGGCGTAGGCGATCTGGAGGCCGACGCTGTAGCCGAAGTTCGAGGACGTCACGTGACCGACGACCCGCTCCCCGTCGAGCACCGGCTCGTACCCCATCAGCGTCGCTCGCGGATCGGTGAGCGTCAGGCACGACAGCACTTTCTGCGCCGGGCGACCATGCGCAGCAGCGGCGGCGTCCCGGCCGATGAAGTCGCCCTTGCCGAGCTTGACCGTCCAGCCGAGACCCGCCTCGTACGGGTCGTACTCGGTGTGGACGTCGACCCCCCACAGGCGGTACCCCTTCTCGAGGCGAAGCGAGTCCATGGCTCCCAGACCGCACAGTACGAGGCCACGGCCCTCCCCGGCGTCGTTGAGAGCGTCCCAGACCTCGAGACTCGAATCGACGGGGATGTGGATCTCCCAGCCGAGCTCGCCGACGTAGGAGATCCGCATGGCGTAACACCGGGCCATCCCGACGTCGATCCAGCGTCCCGTGAAGTACGGGAACGCCGCGTCGGAGAGGTCGGCGTTCGTCACTCCGGCGAGAATGTCCCGGGCGCCCGGACCCCAGAGCCCGACGGCCGAGTAGGCGCCCGAGATGTCGCGCACGGAGACGTCGGCTCCGGACAAACCACGCACCCATGCGAGGTCGATCGGGAGAGTGCCCTCCCCGACGAACATCCAGTAGCGGTCGGCGCCCATATTGGCAACCGTGAGGTCTCTCTTGACACCGCCGCGCTCCGTCAGCCAGCACGTGTACGCCACCCGACCGACCGGACCGTCGACACGATTCGTGCAAAGGCGATCGACGAGGGCGACGGCCCCGGGGCCGTCCACTTCGATGATCGAAAGCCCCGTGAGATCCATCATCCCTGCGGCCTGGCGCATCGCCAGATGCTCGGCGCCCTGGATCGGCGACCAGTAGGCGGCGCCCCACCCTGATCGGCGGGGGATGCGATCGCGATTGTCGGCAACATCGACGAGGGCCGAGTTCGACTCGTACCAGTTCGGCAACTCGAGGCCGGCGAACGCCGTGAATACGGCCCGTGCCTCGACGTGCCGAGCATGGAACGCCGTCAGGCGCACGTTGCGCGGCTCGGTGATCGGCTGCTTGGGGTGGACGATGTCGTAGATCTCGCGGTAGTTCTTCCTGGTGACTGCGCCGACGTAGGCCTCTGTCAGGGCGTGCTCGGGGAAGCGGTACAGATGGCAGGAGCGCATGTCCCACTCGGTGTCGCCGTCCACCATCCACTCGGCGACAGACTTGGCAACGCCCCCGGCGTGGGTGATCCAGGCTGCGTTCGCCGACCAGAGACCCCTGATGTGCGCCGACTCCCCGATGATGGGCATGCCGTCGACGGAGAAGGCGAACATCCCGTTGTACGCCTTCTCGAACACGGGCTCCTTGTCGCGCAGCACGGGGACGAGTTCCAACGCGGTCTTCCACGGGTCGGCGAAGTCCCCGGGGGTGAAATCACGCATGGCGGTCTTGCCGACATCCGCCGAGCGCACCGGGCGAGGGGCATGGGCGTAGCTTCCGATGCCGAGCCGGTCCCAATGCTTGCGGTAGTACATCGCAGTGTCGACGTCACGTAACAGTGGGTACGAGGCCTCGTCGGCGAGGGCGCCCGTCGCCAGGTGCTCCCACTCGGGAAGCGGCGGCGTGATCGCGTACTGGTGCTCGAAGGCCATCAAGGGGATCCGGAGGCCGAACTGCTCGGTGAGGGCGGGAGACCAGATGTTGGCCGCCATGACGACCGATTCGCACTCGATCGTCCCGACCTCCGGATTGCCGGTGACGACCGCGCTCACCGCCCCGTCGACGATCTCGATCCCGACGAAGGGTGTGCCGGGGTACCACGTCATGGCGCCGCCGGTGGCCGCCTTGGCGAGCAGATCCCCCACGACGTGATACCCGCGGACGATGGCGCTGGCATCGGCGAACAACGACCCGACGAAGGCCGACGGGTCGAGGAAGGGGATCATCTCGACCGTCTCGGCCGGCGACAGGATGCGAGTCGAGTATCCCCATCCTGAGCACTCGCCGTGGAGCCTGACGAGGTCGGCGAGTCGAGGGTCGGTTCTCGCCAGCTCGATCCCGCCGAGACGCTGGTACACCAGGTGTTCGTCGTCGATCGGATCGAGGGTGGCGTACAAGTCGGACGAGTAATGGGCCATGTCGGTGAGGAGCTTGTTGTGGCCGACGGCCACGACGCCGCCCGGAGCGTGTGAGGTCGAGCCGTCGTTGTACGGAAGGGGGCCCTTGTCGATGAGGACCACGTCGCGCCATCCGTGGATGACGGTGAGGTGATACGCCACGGCGGCACCGACGATGCCACCCCCGACGATCACCACGCGTGCCCTCGTGTCCATGGCGCCACTCCTCATCGACGATGCGCGGTGAGCCAGGCTATCAAAGCGGCCGCCGCCGCCTGGTGCCTGGGCGCGTCGGAGCCGGCCGGCCGCCCCGAACCACACTCACGGCTCGGGATGATGCTGCCGTGTCTCCGGCGAGCCCCACTCGAGGGTCACTCGCTTGGCTTTGCGAAACACCAGGCCGGTCGGGGCCTCGGATCGCCCACCAACGAGTCGGGCATCCGGCACGCCCGCCAACACTGCGCCGAGCGCCGCCTCAGCCTCGAAGCGGGCGAGATGGGCCCCCGGGCAGGCGTGCGGACCGACCGCGAATGCGAGATGGTCTCGGACGTTCGCACGATCCGGATCGAATCGGTCGGGATCCGGGAAGACGTCCGGATCGCGATTGGCGGCGGCGAGAGAGACGATCACGAGGTCCCCCGAGGCGATCCTGGCGTCACCGACGGTCGTGTCCCGCGTCGCATATCGATCGACGCGCCCGGCGGCGGGCTCGAGCCGCAGTGACTCCTCGACCGATCTGCTCACGAGGGACCCGTCCGTTCTGGCGGCGCGCGCAATGGCCTCGTTGCCGAACACGTGCCACAGGAGGTTGGCGATCATCCCCTCGCCGGTCTCGATCGCACCGAACAGCACCACCGCCGCGTTCGAAGCCAGCTCCGCCGGTGTGAGGACGGCGCGCGCCTCCTGGAGCGCCGCCCCTGAGCCCGCCGAGGTCACGGCGACTGAGAGCGCCTCGAAAGCGACCCGACCGGAGCCGCCGGCTTCCCGCCCGGCCGAGATCTCGTCGACGGCAGCGACGATGGCGTCGTACCAGCTCCGCAATTCGGCGTGATCGACGTCCCGCAACCCGAGCACCGTCGCCGCCGAATCGACGGCGAGCGGGGAAGCGAGAGAGGTGCGCATCTCTGCGGATCCCGCCGGGGCGATGTCTGTGACGAGCCGGGTCGCCGTCCGCTCGATCCTCCCCTGGTACAACTCCTCGAGCGCCCTGCGGCCGAACCCTCGGGCGAATGGCGACCGGTGTCTGGCGTGCTCGGCACCGTCGAGTGAGAGCATCGACTTCCCGATCACCTGGGCGGTCGAGAACCGTAGGTCGTCGACCGTGAACGTCTCCTCGTCCCTCAGGACGGCTGCTGCTGCGGCGTGCGTCGTCACGAGCCAGCCGCCGAGCGAGGCGACGGGCACGACAGGCCCAACCTGCCGGAGAGCGGCGTGGGCCCCGTGCGGATCGGCGGCGAGCTCCTCGATCGTCGGCATGTCATCATTGTGGCGTCTCGTGCGACCCGCCTCGCCCGGCCGGCAGGCCCTTGGGTAACGTGCCCGCATGGACACCGCTCGGCTGATCGCACCTGAGATCGACAGGCTCGTCCTCGGCGTCAACCAGGCCATCGAGCCGCGCTACGCCGGCGAGCTGCACCGAGCGGCGCGCCGGGTCGGGCTCGACGCTCTCGGCCCGCTCATCCAGTTCGCCGACTTCCTGCTGGGAGGCACCCTGACCCCCGAGCTGGCAGAGCGACGCTTCCCCTATCTGCCTCCAGGTACCGTCGCCTCGCTCTTCGCAGACCTCGAGGAGCGAGGGCACGTCACCGTCGTCGGCGGGATCTACCGACCGGACGACGCCGCCCGCACGGTGCTCGAGACCGTGATCTCGCTGCGCGGCTCCGTCGCACACGACATGTGGGCCGATGCGCACGACGTGGTAATCGCGGCGTGGCATCTCGCAGCCCCCGCGGTCGCAGCCGTGACCGACGACTACCCGGTGGCGGCCGCCCATCGCACACTGCCTGATCCGGAGGAGCCGTGCCTCCGCCTCCACCATCGCCTCGTGACGCTTCGCTACGTCCGCGCCCAAGCCCACGTCGATGCGTGGCGCTCGCGTGACCTGTCACCGGCGCAGATCGTCACATTGACTGCGCTGTGGCACGACGAGCCGCACGGGAGCGCCGGCCTCGATGCCCTCGAGGGGCGCGGCTGGGTCGCCGGCGAGCCGGCAGCGCTCACGGACGCGGGGCGAACGGCTCGCGAGGCGATCGAGGCCGACACGACAAGCGGGGCCGAGCCGGTGTTCGATGCCCTCGGGGAGGCGGGAGGGCAGCTCGTGTCGCAGCTTGCGAGCCTCCCCATCCACGGGTGACACCGACGCGGCGCGGATCCCAGCGTCAGAAGCGATTCACCGCCAGCGGCTCGAGCTCGACCATCAACTCGTAGGCGTGGTCCGCCTCGGCGACGTCGCGGGTGTGCACGCCGACGACGACGTTGGCTTTCTCGTCGATGGCGAACGAGTCGTTCCATGCGTCGGACCCGGCCATCGAGGCGATCGCGGCGGTGACCGCCCCGGCCATCGCCCCCGCCGGGGCGAGCAGTGCGGCCGTCAACGCCGAGCCGAGGAACGGGAACATGAGCCCGGCCACCACCCCGATCGCCGCCCCGACGGCGCCGCCGACGATGGCGCCGATGGCCGTCCTGGCGGCGAAGGGGCGAGTGACACCCGTGAGTGGGTTGTCTGCGGCCTCCTGCACCGGCTGAGCGCCCAGGAGCGAGATGTGGTCAGAATCGATCCCGAGCCTTTCGAGGTGCAGGATCATGGTCCTGGCGCTCTCCGACCCGTCGACGGCGGCGACGACGTTGTGGTCGGAACGGACTTCGGACAGTCGAGTGATCGGCTCGGGGGGCGTCGGCCGATCACCGGCGTCCTGATTGGGCGATCGCCGATCGCCGGCGTCCTGGTAAGGCGATCGGGGGGTCATTGCAGCGGATCCGCAGCCGCAGCCTGGGCAGCCGCAACGAGCGCCGTGTCGGCGCCGTGGGTCGCGAGCTCACCCGACGTGTTCTCCAAGTGGGCACGAACGAGCCACTGGTACTGCTCGAGGGTCGCCGCCTGGCCGATAAGCAAGTCGTTCGTGACCACGTCGAGCGCCTCCGTCTCGGTGATCGCATCGCGATGGCCGCCGATCACACCGTCGTACGCCATGTCCAGCGCACCGAGATGCGCTTGCACCGTGGCGCGCCCGACCGGGTAGTCGTCCCAGGTCCTTCTGTCGACGAGGCCTCCCGCCAGCCCATTCGGGATGCCACCGAGGGCTGCGATGCGTTCCGCCACCGCGTCCGACGCGAGACGCACGCCGTCGACGTGATCGTCGAGCATCTGGTGCACGCCGATGAAGCCCGGCCCGACGACGTTCCAGTGGACGTGCTTCAACGTGAGGCCGAGATCGATGAGCGAGTCGAGACGCGACTGGAGCACCTCGGCAAGTCGCTCTGCCACGTCGGGTTTCATACCGGCGGGTGCGAAGCCCATGTTCTCTCCTTGCATTCGACCGACGGCCTATACCCGGCGCCCCCAGGCGTCAAACCGCCCGGTGGCGAGGCATGGGTATCTGCCGGTAGCTTCTGCGTTCCACACGAGCGCAGCGGGACGTGAGCAGGGAGGAAGCGTGACACGGCTGAGAAGCCTCTTCGCGAGTCCGCTCATCCAGAGGATCAACTGGCACCTGAGACGGGTCGCCCGCAACCTCGACAAGAGCTTCTTCATCTCGCTGTTCGCAGGGCTGGCTGTCGTCGTGGCCGTCGCCGCCATCGTCGTCATGGTCATCGAGCAGGAGCCGAGCCTGCGCGCCTTCGGCGAGACGTTCTACTGGGCGGTCACCACCGTCATGGGACAGGGAGACTCCTCATACGTGACATCCTGGGCCGGCTGGTTCATGAGCTGGCTCCTCGTCCTGTTCGGAGTGGGCATCGTCGCCACGATGACGGGTGCCCTCGTCGGGTTCGTCATCGATTTCCTACTCAAGGAGGGACAAGGCATGGGCGCAGCCGGCTACGAAGGCCACGTCGTCATCTGTGGATGGAACGGCACGGCGCGCGAGCTCGTGGAGGAGCTCCGCTCGGACGACTACGAGGCGAGTGTCGTCGTCCTGCACGACTCGGAGCGCAATCCTGCCGAGGACAGCAAGGTGTACTTCGTTCGCGGCGACACGACGAGCTCCGACGACCTCAAACGAGCCGGGATCGAGCACGCCAAGTCGGCGATCGTCTGCCCAAGGGACTCGTCCGACGAATCGGACATGCGGTCGATCCTCGTCATCCTGGCGATCGAGGCGATCGCACCGGCCGTTCGCACGATCGCCGAGGTGAACAACCCCTCCCACGTCGACCACTTCAAGAGGGCGAACGTGGACGAGACACTCGTCACGTCGCGCCTCGCATCTCATCTCCTCGCCCGCTCGTCTCTCTACCCGGGCCTCACGGACCTCGTGACCGACATCGTCTCCGGCGGAGAGGGCTCGGAGCTGTACCGGGTGCAGCTCCCCGACGAGTACGTCGGCTTCGACATCGACCAGCTGTCGGCACGGATGAGATCCGACCATCAAGCGACGCTGCTCGCCGTCAACCGCAACGGCCGAACGTTCGTGAACCCGGGAACGGACTTCCACCTCGAGCGAGGGGACAACGCCGTCGTCGTCGCCGAGTCGCTCGGCACGCTGGCGCCGCTCGCCGAGGCACCCGCCTGAGACACAATGATGCGCCCGGCCCGGCCCACTCTCGGCCGGTGACCGTGCCGTGCCTGGCTCACTATGCGCTAGGCCGAAACTGACACTGCGCGCGCTCGGCGCTACTCTCCGTCCAGGTGGGGTGGGACGTCGCAGAACCTGCCAGCAGCACGCGCTACCGCAGCACGGTCCAAAATGGGGGTTCGGTAGGAATGTCTTGGTCGCGGCTCCGGACGAGCCTTGCGTTGCTCGTCCTGTCACTCGCACTCGTTCCTCTGGCACCCCAGGCCGCATCGGCGGAAGGACCGCCCCTCCCGGAGTTCATCGACATCCACGACGTCATCCCGTCGATGACGACGACTGCCGGGCTCGTCCGCGACACCATTCGGATCGGCAACAGGGTCTACATCGCAGGATCGTTCACCGGCCTGCGTGAGACGAACAACGGGCCGGTGATCGACCAGAGGTACCTGGCGGCCGTCGACGCCAGCACAGGCGAGATCATCCAGTCGTTCGATCCGGTCCTCAACGACCAGGTCAGGACGCTCGGGGCTGCTCCGGACGGGTCACGCCTCTACATCGGAGGCAACTTCACGACCATCGACGGGGAGAGCGTCGCCAACGCCGCGGCGCTCAACCCGAGCAACGGCAACGTGGTTCCGTGGACGACGGTCCAGTTCGGACCGGTGACGGCCATCGTCGTCGAGGGCTCAGGCGACGTCTTTCTCGGCGGCTACTTCGGCCGGGTCGGCGGGATGAACCGCGACCGCCTCGCCAAGGTGTCCGCGTCGGGCACCGTCCGCTCGTGGGAAGCCGACCTCTCGTCGAACGATCCCGTCAAGAGCATGGCGCTGTCACCGGACGGCTCGCGGCTCTACGCAGGAGGGGGCTACACCTTCCAGTCGGGACCGTCGAGCGGATGGGTCTTCCGGGGCTTCATCGAGGCGTTCGACGCTTCGAGCGGCAACGACGTGGGATCGTTCAGCGCCAGTCCCGGCTACGAGTCGTTCGCCCTCGACACGCACGGCGATCGCGTCTACGCAGCCCAGGGTGGCCCGGGGGGACGCGGAGTCGTCTACCGGGCTTCGAACGGCTCGCAGGAGAGGTCGTTCTTCGCCGACGGCGACGTGCAGGAAGTGAGGGTCATCGGCAACAAGGCGTATTACGGCGGACACTTCACCGAGGAGTTCGGAGGCAGGTCGGCGAGGTGGGTGGCCACCGTCGACCTCGACGACCTCTCGATCGACGGCACGACCTTCACCCCGGGGATCGGCGGGGGCCTCGGAGTGTGGACGTTCGACTTCGACGGGGATCATCTCTGGATCGGGGGCGACATCAACTCGGCGTCGCACCATCCTGCCGTCGGCTTCGCCCGCTTCTCCGAGGTGCCCCACGACGAGACCCCGCCCGCCAAGCCGGCCAACCTGCACGTGGCAGCGGCAACGGGATCGTCGCTGACGCTCGACTGGAACGCCATAACGCACAGCGTCCCGTTCACGTACATCGTCAAGCGCAACGGTGTGCAGCGGGCCGAGTTGTTCGGCCAGACGACCTTCACCGACACAGGCCTTCAAGCCGACACCGTGTACCAGTACGAGGTCAACGCCGAGACCATCTACGCCGTCGAGGGCAAGGTCGCCAAGCTCACCGCGGCGACGCCTCCGCCTACCACCACGGGGCTCATCGCGTCTGGGAACTCGTGGCGCTACCTCGACACGGGTGCAAGCCTCGGCGCCTCATGGCGTGACGTCGGCTTCGACCACTCGTCCTGGTCGCAAGGACCCTCCGAGCTCGGATACGGCGACGGCGACGAGGCAACGGTCGTGTCGGCAGGACCTTCGGGCAACCACCACATCACGACGTATTTCCGACGGACGTTCAACTTGGGCGGCGGGCAAACCGTATTGGCGCTCGAGGTCGACATCGTCGTCGACGACGGAGCCGTGGTCTATCTGAACGGAACCGAGGTCGTCCGGCAGAACATGCCAGGTGGGACGATCACGTCGAGCACGACCGCCTCGGCCAACGCCGCCAACGAGACGGCATTCACGACGTACACACTCGACCCGTCTCTGCTCGACTCCGGCTGGAACGTGCTTGCCGTCGAGATCCACCAGGTGAGTGCGGGCAGTTCCGACATCAGCTTCGACGCCGGGCTGCGCGCCTCGCTCGTTGCGCCGTCCAAGTTCGTCACCAAGGGTTCGACGTGGCGATACGACGACGACGGCGACAAGGATGGCAAGTGGAAGAAAAAGGCCTTCGACGACTCGTCGTGGGATGCCGGATCGGCAGAGCTCGGGTACGGGGACGGCGACGAGTCGACGGTGACGAGCAACGGCACGGTGACGACGTACTTCCGCCGCGAGTTCCAGGTCTCGGACCTCGACCACGTCCGGACGCAGAAGGTGCGAGTCAAGATCCGGCGAGACGACGGTGCCGTCGTCTACCTCAACGGCGAGGAGATCGCCCGCAGCAACATGCCGGGCGGGAAGATCAAGCACAAGACGAAGGCATCCTCGACCGTCAAGGGGAAGAGCGAGCGGAAGTGGTACGTCTACACGGTTCCTGCCGACAGGTTGCGTAAGGGCAAGAACGTGGTCGCCGTCGAGCTCCACCAGGATGCCAAGGACAGCAAAGACGCCACGTTCGACCTCAAGTTCTTCGGCCTGGCGTGACCACCTCAGGTGTGAGCGGTCGCGCCCCGACCATCATCGAGCGGCCGTCCGGTCCTTGGCGAGCACGATAGAACCGAAGGCGACCGCGCCGATGGCGACGAGAGGCAAGTAGACGAGCGAGCCGAGGCCCTTTCGCCACAATGCGATGTCGGCATCGACGACCGTGGCGACGACGGCCACCACGGGCAGGACCGCAAAGCTTGCAACCAGGATCCCTGCGAAGCGCCGCGAGACGATGGCGGCGGCGGCGACTGCGAGCACCACCATCAGGATCGCGATGCCGAGCAATCCGAAGCCCTCAAAGCCTCTGACGGCAGGCGACGCCGCCACCGGCAGGAGCACCGCGACGAGGCGCCACGACCGCGACTCGGGGATCCCGCGGATGACGACGCCCCCTAGAACGATCGTTGGAAGCGTGAGGATGCCTGCGCCGAGGCCGAGCGGGAGGACCACCACCCCGGCGGCGATTGCAGCCGCCCGCCTCGCCCAGCT
This sequence comes from Acidimicrobiia bacterium, assembly GCA_036396535.1. NCBI lineage: Bacteria > Bacillati > Actinomycetota > Acidimicrobiia > Acidimicrobiia bacterium. The sequence goes on from DASWKR010000051.1 coordinate 19,996, forward strand.
GCGCCATGGTGCTCGCCTGGCGTGGTAGGCCACACCCATGAACAGGCCGATCAGCGTCGGAACGGCGACGATGTAGATCGTCCCGGACCACGAGAACTCCGGATCCTCGGAGATGAGCCGCATCCAGACGCGGGCGACGACTCCCCACGTGAACCCGACGCCGACGCCCGCCGCCACGGCAGGCAACGCACCCAGCCGCAGCCTGCTCCCTCGTACCACCAGCGTTGCCACCGCAGACCTCCCGTCGCCGCCCTGTCATCGATACGGACGAACGACGAGCACGGCCCGGTGACACACCGCAACGGCGCGTTGGTGTACCGACGCCCCGATTGGGTGGTAATCGTTCGGTAATCGCTCCCCCCAAGCTGGCCCCATTGCTCGAACGGGAGGAACGATGCGCTACGTCGGACCGTACGCAGGGATCGTGTTGAACGCCTTGTCAGGCGACAACGGAGAACCCAAGCCGAAGGAGAGCCCGGATGTCGAGGCCGGGTCCGCCCGGGCCGGCCGGGTCGAGGCCCGCCGCCGTCGCCGCCGCGTCCACCTCGGCAAGCAGGTCGGCGAGGTAAGGGCGCAATGAGCGCTCGGCCGTGAGGCGCCTGGCGCCGGCAGCAAGCCTCGTAGCCGATGCGATCTCGCCGATGGCCACTGCGTACGCGGCGGCCAGGCACAGGGTGAACCCGAAGTACTCGTCGCCGAGCTTCACGTTGATGCGGAGCAGCTCGGCAATCTGCTCACGTGCGCCGTGGAGATCCCCGAGGCGCAGTGCGCTCTGACCGATGATGTGACGTGCCATCGCCGCGAAGCCGGCGTCGCCTCCTTCGCTCGTGGCAGCCCCCAGCCAGGCTGTGGCGATCGCCGACGCCTCGGAAGCGTTGCCGTCCGCCAACTCGATCTCGGCAAGAGTGACCATCGACGTGTCGAGGGTCGCCTCGCCGTGCAGCCGTGCCTGCTCGATGGCTCCCTCGACGGCTGCGCGAGCCTCGGCCATGTTCCGCTGGAGGATGAGGATGACTGCCAGGTTCGCCAGCGTCGCTCGTGCGGAGACGCCTCTGGCGATCTCATCGTCGACCATCGCCCGGTGGAGAGCGGCGGCTTCGTCCAATGCTCCGTTCTCGCGGAGCAACAATGCCCGCACCGCGTTGTCCGCCCGCTGCCCGATCGAGCCGGCGAGAGCATCCTTGTCGTCGAGGAGCTCCTCGAGGCCCTCTCGGTCGGCGAACAGCTTGAGTCGCGTGATCCTGTCGAGGAAGTGCAGTCGTGCGACTCGATCGGCGGGCATGGCGTGCGCCGCCAGTCGGTCGGCGACCACCTGGCCTTCTGCCCACCTTCCCCGCACGTGCCACCAGCGCCACCCGTCGGCGAGGATCGCGGCGGCAACTTCCGGCCGCTCGAGCATCACCGACTCGATGGCGTTCGACAGGTTCGCCCCGTCGGCATCGACGTTCTGGAGCACCGCGAACATCTGCTCACCCGGCGTGGCGGCGTGCACCCGGGCCGCGACACCCTGAAAGTGCGCCGAGTACGCCTCGACGAGGGCGCGGCTGCTCTCGTGGTCCAACAGGCGAGCGGCTGCGACCCTGACCGTCTCCAGCAGCCGGTACCGGGGCGGGTCGCCGGGTTGCGTCACCAGCAACGAGTGATCGGCGAGCTCGGCGAGCGCGGAGACGATGCTCGCGGCAGGCGCCGCGGCGACCGCCTCGGCGACCGCCGTGGCGACCGCCTCGACAGCCGCCAGATCGAACGAGCCACGGAACACGGAGAGACTGCCGAACAGGTCCTTCGCCTCGCCGGACAAGAGATCGACCGACCACGCCAACGCCGCCTCCAGGCTTCGCTGATGCGGTGGACGTCCGCCGGCGCCGTCGGCGAGGAATCCGAGGCGCTCGTCGATGCGCATGAGTATCTGTTGGGGCGACATGACGGTCGTCTTCATGGCGGCCAGTTCGATAGCGAGCGGGATTCCATCGAGGGCGCGGCACAGCTCGGCGATGGCTTCGACGGTCTCGTCCGTCTCCACAGGCGTGACCCCGATGGCGGCAGCTCGTCTGAGGAAGAGACCGACCGCGGGGGATGCCAGCGCTTCGTGCGGCGGAGCGCCCTCCTCGGGTAGGCGCAGCGGTCCCAGCACGAAACGCTGCTCTGTCGGGACGCCCAGGGGGATACGACTCGTGGCGATCACCCTGGTCGCCGGCAGCACGGCGACGAGACGCTCGATCATCGGCCCGATCTGAGGGAGCATGTGCTCGCAGTTGTCCAGGACGATCACGCCTGGGCTCTGGTCGAGCAGCTCTGGTGCGCGCCAGGTCTCGCCGGTGAAGGCGGCTCCCGTGGCTCCCGCCATCGCCGGAGCTGCGGCGGCGGCACTCTCGAAGACCGACAGGTCGACGAACTCGGTCCGCGCCGAGGTACCGATCGAGCGTGCCGCAGCCACCGCGAGTGTCGTCTTCCCAATTCCTGCCGCACCCAGCACGGTCACGAAACGGCGAGCGCGCACGAGAGCGACGAGGTCGGCCAGCTCGTCGTCACGGCCGATCATGGCGGGCAACGCAGGGAGCGTGCTCGCCGGAGGGGTCACCGAGCCTCCGATGAGCACCGACTCCTCGGCGCGTCGCGTCTCGTCGCTCGGCTCGAGGCCGCGCTCGGCGAGGGCGGCGGCGAGCCTGCCGTATTCGTCGAGGGCCTCGACCATCCTCCCGGAGGCGGCGAGCGCCCTCATCATCTCGCGAACCACCGCCTCGTTCGTCGGATCGGATTCGAGGGTCCTTCTCAGGTCGACGACGGCTTCGTCGGGCCTGCCGAGGTCGACGAGGGCTTCTGCCCGCATCAGCGTGGCCGCCGTCGACACCTCCTCGTCTGCTCGGATCGCAGCCTCGGCGAAGTCGGCATAGTGGAACTCCGGGAGGGGGGCGGCGCGCCGGATCTGTGCGGCGGCGCCGAGCAGGTCGAGCCGATCCCGCGACTCGAGCGTCGCCGCGCTCCTCACCATCTCGTGGTAGCAGGTGAGGTCGATCGCCTCCGCGGGGGCGTTCAGCCAATAGCCACCCGGCACGCCGTCGATGGTGACTCCGCTGCCTACCAGGAGACTCCGCAGGTTCGAGATGCGCACGCGGAGCGACCGCAGCGCCTGGTCGGCATCCGAGTCTTCCCAGAGATCGTCGACGAGCCGATCGCTACGAACCACCTCGCCGGGCCGGGTCGCCAGGTAGGCCAGCACGGCGCGCTCTTTGGCACCTGGGACGCGGCGAACGGCGGCGCCGATCGTCACCTCCAGCGCACCGTAGATGCGAATTCCCACGAGGTCCCTCCATAGGCGGCGCCGATCCCGGCGGCCACCAGCGACGACGAGACACCGAGTGGCTTCCGGAGATACCCGCAGTATCGACAAGGGACGACCCACAGTCACGCGCGCTGCCGGCCGACCTCTCGCGCCATGCACAGCCACTACTCGAGCTGCTCGTCCACCCATCAGTCACCTTCGACGGCCGCCAGGCGCGAGAACGTGTCACGGAGGAGCGGGTAGAGCTCGCGGTAGACGCCGTAGACGTCGTCGTAGTCGGCGGCCTGCCTACCCGGCTCGATGGCGGCGCCGACGTCAACGGCGGCATCACATGCCTCGGCGACCGTCGAGAAGGCGCCGTCGCCGACCGCGGCCAGCAGAGCAGCACCGTGGGCCGCCGCTTCTGCGGTGCCGACGGCGCGGACCGGTCGGTCGATGACGTCGGCGATGATCTGGAGCCAAACGGGACTCTGCGCACCACCTCCCGCCACCCTCACCTCGCCGAGATCGACCGAGGCGGCTGTGAGCTCCACGGCATCCCGCAGCCCGAAGGCGACCCCTTCGAGAACGGATCTGGCGGCGTGTCCGAGCCCGTGTCGCACCGTCAGCCCGACGAGCGCTCCCCTCGCCGTCGGGTCGGGGTGAGGTGTTCGCTCGCCGGTCAGGTATGGGAGGAACACGAGCCCGGCGGCCCCGGCAGGAACCGACGAGGCGAGCTCGTCGAGACGCGAATATGGCATCCCCGGAGCCAGCGTGTCGCGAAACCAGCGGAGGCTCCCAGCGGCGGAGAGCATCACTCCCATCAGGTGCCAGGTCCCCGGGACGGCATGGCAAAAGGCGTGAAGCCTGCCCTCCGGCTCGATCGCCGGCCAATCCGTCGGCGTGAACACGACGCCACTCGTGCCGAGGCTCATGGCGACGACACCCGGGGCGACCGCGCCGACGCCGACGCCGTTGGCCGCCTGGTCCCCTCCACCCGCCACGACCGGCGTGCCGGTGCGCAGGCCGGTGACGGCGGCGGCCTCGCTCGAGACCGTGCCGGTCACTTCGGGACCCTCGTGCGTGGGTGGAAGCCATCGTCGCGGGATATCGAGGGCGGCGAGCACGGCGAGCGACCAGTCGCGGTCGGCAAGGTCGAACAGGATCGTCCCGGACGCCCCCGCCTTGTCGGTCGCGTACTCGCCGGTGAGCCTGAGCCTGACGAAGTCCTTGGGGAGCAGGGCGTGGGCGGTTCGCTCGTAATGCTGCGGCTCGTGGTTGCGCACCCAGAGGATCTTGGGGGCCGTGAAGCCTGTGAGCGCATCGTTGCCCGTCGTTGCGATGAGGCGGTCGCGGCCGACCCGCTCCCGCATCTCGTCGCATTCCGCCTGCGTACGCTGATCGTTCCACAGGATCGCCGGGCGGACCGCATCGCCGGCCGAGTCGAGCATCGCCAGCCCGTGCATCTGGCCCGTGAGGCCGACCGCGGCGACGTCATCGCCCGCCACGCCGGCGGCGGACATGGCGGCGCCGATCGCCTCCACGGCTGCATCCCACCACAGGTGAGGTGACTGCTCGGCCCACAGCGGGTGCGGTGTCTCGTATTCGTACTCGGATCTTCCGACGGCCAGGACGTCGCCGTCTTCGTCGGCAAGGAGCGCCTTCGTCGCCGTTGTCGAGACGTCGATGCCGAGGTAGTGGCTCACTGTTTCATGGCCTCCGGGACCGCCTCGAGGCTCCGTACGACGTCGCGCCATGGGGAGCCGTCGAGCGAGAGGAGTCGCCAAACCTCCCTGTGGCGTGACTCGCCTCCCGGGGCGAGGTCCACGACAGGACCGAGCGTCTCGAGCTCGATGAACCGGGCGTTGCGGTACACCTGTGCCGAGGCGCCCATGTCGACGTAGCTCGCCGATGCCTCGTGAACCGGGCCCCATTTCACGAAGGCCGTGTCACCGAGTCGGTAGGCGAGCCAGCCCCGCTGATTTGGCTGTCCGATCTTGAACGGCTCGGGGTCGGCGCTCGCATTGACCGCGATCTCGCTCTGCCCCACCTCGACGTCCGGCGAGGCCGGGTCGCTGTACGACCACAACACGAGCTGCCGATGGGGCTGGAGGGCGTCGTCCCCCGACGGGATGGCCGGCTGCGGCAGTATCGCCGTGCCTCCCGGCATGAGCTGCGTGATGGCCCACGGCGCCAGCCGGAGGGTGGCGTCTCCCGCGTTGCGCAGCACGTGGTCGACGACGGTGTCGTCACCGGCCTGCGTGAGCACGATCTTCTTGACGAGCCCGTCGGGATCGGGTCGGCCCGTGACACTCAGGTGGCGGCTCCCGGCCTCGACGACCACGGCGCCGTCGTCCGGCACGTACGTGGCGGCGGGCACCTCTGGAGCGCGCCATAGCCTGTGGCCCCCGAGGAACCGGTAGCGCCCCAGCCATGGGTGGAAGAGATCTTCCGACGGGAGGCAGGCGAAGAGCTGACGGCACCCGGGCTTCGAGTACGCCAGGATGCGGGGACCGGAGTCGAGCGCCACCGTTACGGACATGGGGCCGAGCTCGACACGCTCGACAGCGTTCAGCCCCCACGAAGCAGCGTCTTCCATCGTTCCAGTCTTGCGGACCTGGGGCACGGTGGCGAGGCGCCGCCCGGGTCGCCTCAGAGGCGGGCGGGGCTACGGTTGCCGTCACACCGCTCGGCGAACGGACACCGTTGACGACCGCGAACACTCCAATGCTGCGACTCGGTTCCAGGGCATATCCGGTCGTGCTGCCGAATGCTCGGGACCCGAGGCTGCACCTGGCGGCGGTGATCATCTCGATCCACGTGCTCGGACAGACGGCCCTTGGTTTCCGTATCTCGGTTCCGCAGATCCTGGCAGCCATCGTGACGTGCGCCCTCATCGAGGTCGCCTGGGCGCTCCGTACGACGTCCCGAGTCGTCTGGCCGGCCAGCGCCATGCTCACCGGCAGCGGCGTTGCGCTCATCTTCAGGGTGCTCGACACACCGAGAGGTGACCACTGGACGTGGCACGGATGGCACCTCTTCGCGCTGGTAGCGGGTGCATCGCTGCTCACGAAGTACGTCATCCGCCACCGCGGCTCACACGTCTTCAACCCGTCGAACATCGGCCTCGTGGTGGCGTTTCTCGTGATCGGGAGCGACCGCGTCGCCCCCCTCGACTTCTGGTGGGCCCCGCTCACGTGGTCGATGGCTATGGCGTACCTGCTCGTCATAATTGGCGGGCTCGTCATCACCGCCCGGCTGCACCTGCTGGCCATGGCGGTCGCATTCTGGGGGACCCTCGTTGCAGGCACCGGCCTGCTGGCCGCCTCGGGGCACTGCTTCGTGGCGGAGTGGGCCCTCGAACCCGTGTGCGGCGCTCATTTCTGGTGGGTGGTGGCGACGTCCCCGGAGGTGCTCATCTTCCTGTTCTTCATGATCACCGACCCGAAGACGATTCCGACCGGAGCATCACCACGGATCGTTTTCGGCGTGCTCGTCGCCATCGTCGCCACCCTCCTGATCGCACCCCAGACGACCGAGTTCGGCGCCAAGGTCGGGCTGCTGGTCGGGCTGGCGGTCATGAGCCCGCTGCGATACCTGATGGACCGAGACAAGGCCGCGGCGCCGACTCTCGCGGCACGGCCCGCCGGGAGGCTGCGGCGCGTCACAGTGGGCGCGCAGACCGCCCCGAGCATGTTCGGAGGCGGCTTCGCCATCGGCGTGCTCGTCTTCGGGCTCGGGACGGTCATCGTCTTGGCAGGCGGCCCGGCGCGGGTGCCGGCCCAGGCGCTGGCGCGCCTCGACCCGCCTGACATCGAAGTCCGGATCAACCCCACCGCGTTGCCGGCCGTCACGATCGACGAGGGTGTGGCGGCACTCGCCGGCGGCCTGGGGAGCGAGGGAGCGCGAGGACTCGCATCGATGCTCGCCGAGAACCTCGAGATCGAGGCGCAAGCCGTCGAGCACGGCGACGCCGCCATGCTCAGGGGAGCCGACTTCGGCGAGCGTCTCGCCGAGATGGAGGAGTCGATCGACACAAATCGCCAGGTTGCGCGCTACACCTTCGAGTCGCTCCACCTGCGTGTGGTCTTCAGCGAGGGTGCCCAAGCTGGACCGAGCCTGGCCTTCGACGCTCGTGGGACCGTCGCGCTATCCGACGCGGGCGTAGCCACGGAGCACCCGTTCGCCACCACGTTCATCCTGCGCCGGTCGGGCGACGATCGCTGGCTCATAGTGGCGACAGTCCCGCTCGGCTGATCGGACCTCAAACGGTCATCGCCAGGTCGGGCCGCAGCAGGAAAGGCGGGAGGAAGGCGGGAATGTTCGAGAACGGCAGGACGTCCGCGTGGAGGTCGATCCCCAACGAATCGCGCATGAACCTCCTCCTCCCCTCGATGCGCGCCCACGCTTCCGGGTAGCGAGCGGCGAGCTCACCGCGCAGCGCCTCGTCGGCGATGGCGATGCCGTCCTCGATGTTGGTGGTGAAGTACGCCGTCCCCGTCGCAGGGATGACGTCGACCTGGAGCGCCATCCCAGATCTGAGCTCGACGGCGGAGGCGGGCCCGACCGGCGAGTTGACCCACTCGTCGAGGTGTATCTGGTGGCCCGGGTTCAGGAAGATCCCGAAGAACGGATCTCCGAGGTGTCGTTCGATGATCTCGTTGAGCACTCCGCCCTGCTGGCCGACGTGGATCGCCTCGTACCACTCCACGATGGCCGCGAAGTAGGGGGCGACCAGCCTGTCCACGTAGTCCTCGACCTCGGATGGGAGATCGGCCGGGCCCTCGGCGACGAACCCGGCCCGGCAGTTGAGGGCTCCCCAGATCCCGAAGGCCACAGTGAACGGGTCGCCTCGTTCGATCTGCCGATCTCCGGGGCTGAGGAGGCCGAGCGAGGCCCGCGGACCGGCGGTGAGCATGAGGTGGCACGACAGCGGGTCGCCCGACCAACCGAGGAGCCGCACCGCTTCTCGCTCACGCATGCCGGGCTCCAGCTCGAACAACAGCCGTCGAACTCCCTCGGATGTCCGGCACGCGGAATGCTCGAACGCCGCCAGCTGGTCCACCTCGTTGACGACCCGGAGCCCATCTGCTGCGTCGATGAGGATGCCCGCCGTGTTCACCACCGACCCGGCCCGGCCGGTGAGCCCTCTCAGCTCGTCGGCCAGGTACGACGGGACGTCGAGCTGCGAACGGTTCGCATACGTCTTCCACCCGATCACGCCGACCCTGGACCCTGCGGCGATCCCCTCGTCGCCGAGGATGGCGGCGAGCGGGCGGGAGCGATCCCGCGGCTGGCCCGGGAGGCTGAAGTCCTGGAACAAGTGGCGGCGCAGCGGCAGAGGCGCCGATCCGGCGAGACCGAAGCACTCGTTCCCCACGAGGATGGCGGGCTCCGACGTCGATCCGACCACGAGGAGAGCTTCTTCGAAACGGGGGTCGAATCCCGTCAGGTACGACAGGTTGGCGCTGTGCTCCCGGTCGGCGTACACCACCAAGACGTCGTAGCCGCCGTCCTCCATGCGGGTGCGCAGCCGGTCGACACGATCGGCGTACATCTCGGCGGGGATCTGCGGGGCAGCCTCGGACATGCCGAAGTCCGGCAGGGCGACCTCGGACAACCGAGCCTTCGCCACCACCCTCCTCCTCAGCCTGCGGGAACGAAAGGTACAGGAGACTCACCGGGCGCGACGGTGTAGAACCCCCCTGAGGCTACGGGCTGCCACGATCCGCGGGTCCCGTCGGGCCACGTGACGCGGACCTCAGCGGCTCGGGCCGCATCGAGCCCGAAGTGCTGCCAGCCGAGTTGCCCACCAGCGTGCCCGCCCCCGATCGTCACCTCGTGTTCGATGGTTGCGGCTTCGGTCCGTACCTCGATCCACGAGCCGATCGCATCGCCGTTCGGCCCGGACTGGCGGAGGCGCAGCGCCAGCCACTCGCCCATCGGCACGGGCGCGTCACCCGTGCCGGCACCGACGTTGCGCCACAGCTTGACGCCGGCCCGCCGGTTGACCTCCACGATGTCGAGAAGGCCGTCGAGGTTGAGGTCGACGACGGCGGCGCCTCGCCCCCTGGCGAAGCTCACGATTCCCGCATCCTCGGCCCCTTCGACGAACGTGCCGTCCGATCTCCCCAGGAGCAGATTGCTCGGGTCGTTGGCGGCGTACTCCGTCATCGAGTCGACGTTCCCTTTCGAGACGAACAGGTCCATGAGCCCGTCGTTGTTGACGTCCTCGAACTCGGCATGCCAGGCGGTCGACGGCAGCACGTCACCCCCGGTGAAGGGCCGATGAGCGGTCGCCGCTCGCTCGAAGGCGATGTCCTGGTACTCGGGTCGCCCCGGCCCAACCGAGAGAGTCTGGAGCCTGTTGTCGCCCTGGCTCGTGAGGAAGACCTCGGGGAGACCGTCGCCGGTGAGATCCTGGCTGGCGATGCCCATCCCCCAGATCTGCATCGGCTGCCATCCCTCCTCTTCCGTGTACCGGCGCGGGGTCTCGCCGGCGGCGACCCGCCACAGCTGCTCCTCGCCTCCGGTGTAGTAGTGACGGTCGTTGGTCATCCTCAGGTCGACCCTGCCGGATCGGTCCCAGTCGCTGAAGAGGATCGACAGCGTGCAATAGCCGGGTGCCAGCGGGATCGGAGCGGCATAGACAGCCCCGGCCGGTCGCACCAGCGAGTTGTCGGAGCACCCGACAGCCCTCCTGCGCGTCTCGTCGAGCCCGGCGTAGTTCCCGAAGGCAAGTGTCGGAAGCGACGCCGATCCTTCCCACTTGGCGCTGAAGGCTGCCGTCCAGAGGTTGCCGCCGTCGATTCCCCACTCATCGTTGGCAGGCTCGAACCTGCACCCTCCGGTCCCGCGCAACATCACGTTCTCACCGACGCGTAGCACCGCCAGGTCCGTCTGCCCGTCCGAGTCGACGTCGATCGGGTACACCCCTGCCACATCGACCAGGTCGGTCTCGGCGCTCGACACCCGCTCGAAACGGAGCGCCGATGCTGCGGCAGAGACATTGCGATACAGGGCCGCCTCGTTCTCGCCGCCGGCGAGATACACGTCCGGCATGCCGTCGTCGTCGCAGTCGAACACCGCAACCCCTCCACCGACGAAGAACGGGAAGCCTCCGTCGTAGCGGTGCACGATTCCGGCTGCATTCGCCTCTTCCACGAAGCGCGGTGCGCCGAGCTCTCCACCGGCCGGCCGTGCACCGCCGATCACGAGTGTCACGGCCGCCGTGGAGGTGGCGATCCCCGTGATGACGCCTGCGATGAGCCACGCGAGGCCTCGAACTCTGCTCATGCTCTCACCCGTCACCGATCGGCGGGACGCCGAGGCGGTCGCTTCCTCGTCGTACGTGCGCCGTTCCATCGCATGGCGTGGCCGACCCGGGTCACGCCGTCGCAGGCTTGCGGGTCGTTCCCGGCACCGCACCGGCAGGATCGGAGACGATCGCAGACAGCGCAAGCTCGGCAGCTCCCACGAGGGATGCGTCGAGCCCGAGGGCGCCGCAGGTGATGGTCGCCATGTCGCCGGGGGCTTCGAGGACCCTCGTTGCGAGCCCTTCGGCCACGGCATCCTCGAGGAAAGGGAAGAGGCGGTTGTAGAGGCCACCGAGGACCACGAGCTCGGGATTGAACAGATTGACGAGGTTGCCGATCCCGATACCGAGCCAGCGACCGACTTCTGCGACGGCACGCAGCGTCGCCTCGTCGCCGGCGACGGCGCGCTCGACGATGCCGTCCACGACGCCGAGCCCGGTGGCGCCGACGCGCATGCCCGCGTTCCTCAGCAGGGCGGCCTCACCCGCCTCGGTCTCCCAGCAGCCGATCGCCCCGCAGCGGCACTTGCGACCGTTGGGATTGACGAGCATGTGGCCCGCCTCTCCTGCGTACCCGGCGGCTCCGAGCATCGGCTGACCGTTGAGAATCACGCCGCTGCCGATCCCGACCTCCCCGACTACGTAGACGAGGTGGCGAACCGCGGTGTCCGCCCCGCGGCGATGCTCACCGAGGGCGCCGAGATCGGCGTCGTTCGCTACGTGGACCGAGACCCCGAGCTGCAGTTCGCTCGCCAGCATGTCGGCGAGGGCAACGCCGTGCCAGCCGAGGTTCGGCGCCAGTTGGACGAACCCGTCCGAACGCCGCGTGATCCCCACGACGGCGACGGTCACACCTGCGAGCGCATGGTCGACCGGAAGAGCAGCCAGCAGCGGCTCCGCGAGCTTGGCGACGTCCTGAACCGTCTCCTGCGGCGAGAATCGCTCCCGCGGGCGGGCGACCCGCACCCGGTTGTAGACGTGTCCCCCGAGGCCGACCGTCGCCACCGCGATGGAGTCGACTGCCAGCTCGACGGCCAGCGCGATCGCTCCTTCCGGCCTGACGCGGGCGAGGGGCGAGGGGCGTCCCGGGCCCGAGCTGGCAGCACCAGGGAGCTCTTCGACGAGATTGAGCGCAGCGAGCTCTCCGATCAGGTCGGCGATGGTCGAACGATTCAGACCAGTCGCCGTCGTCAGGTCGGAACGCGTCAACGGTCCCGCCAGATGGAGTCGCTCGAGGACCAGACCGAGGTTGTGCCGTCTCAGTTCGTCTGCGGCAACGCCGCGGGCGCGCCGGTCCCCGAGGTTCCTACTGCCGGTTCGGTTCACCTTGCCTCGCTACGGTTTTGTTGGGGGTTCCACTATAAACAGAGCACCTCCGGCTGGATACAGGCACGGCAGCTGACGACCATCGGGGAGAGCGTCCGGTGTCGTACCGCCAATGGGTTGTTGATGCACTGTGCGGGCCCGTGGGTTTTGTTGCAGGGATGAACATATGCAAGGTATGCTCGCTCGGTGCTCGTGGCGCGGCACGAAGAGCTGAGCGTGAAGTGAGGGATGTTCGCCACGAGACCGGTCGCGATCGCGACAGACAACGCATTTGATGCGCTCCCGATCGGAGCGCCATTCGCTGAGGAGGAACCAGGGTGTTGAACCGACGATTGATGGTCGTGTTGGCGGCCATCGCAATTCTCGTCGCTGCGTGCGGCGACGGTGATACGACCACCACCGCCGCAGACGGCGCCACGACCACCGCCGCCGACGGCGCCACAACGACCGCCGGCGAGGACCTCGTCATCGGTGTCTCGTGGAACAACTTCAACGAGCCCCGCTGGGCGAACTTCGACGAGCCGGCCATCCAGGAGGCGCTCGCCGCCGTCGGCGCCAGCTACATCTCGACGGACGCCGGCTCGTCAGCCGACCAGCAGCTCGCCGACGTGGAGAACCTGATAACGCAAGGTGCCGACGCCTTGATCATCCTCGCCCAGGACGGAACGGCGATTCTGCCGGCGGTCCAGAGCGCCCTCGACCAGGGCATCCCGGTCGTGGCTTACGACAGGCTCATCGAAAACGCGGGTGCGCTCTACGTGACGTTCGACAACGTCGAGGTGGGCCGCGCCGAGGCGCGGGTGATCTTCGACCTCGTGCCGACCGGCACGTACGCCATCATCAAGGGCAACCAGGCAGACGCCAACGCCGACTTCCTCCGTGCCGGATTCGAGGACGTCATCGGTGAGGCCGTCGCCGCAGGCGACATCACGATCTGCTGCGAGACCTACACCGACAACTGGGACACGGCCCTCGCCCAGACGGAGATGGAGCAGTTCCTGACCCAGGAGGACAACGCGATCGACGCCGTTCTCTCCGAGAACGACGGAATGGCCACCGGTGTGGTGGCGGCGCTCGAGGCCGTCGGGCTGGCCGGCTCGGTGCCGGTGTCCGGTCAGGACGCCGACTTCCCGGCCCTGAATCGGGTGGCTCTCGGCACCCAGGCCGTCTCGGTGTGGAAGGATGCGCGCGAGCTCGGCAAGGCGGCCGGTGAGGCGGCCATCGCACTGGCGCAGGGCAGCGCCCTCGGCGATGTCCCGAGCACGATCATCTTCGACTCTCCGGGCGGCAACGCCATGACGTCGATCCTGCTGACTCCGATACCGATCACCAGTGACAACCTGAACCTGGTGGTCGATGCCGGCTGGATCAGCGTCGACGAGCTCTGCCAGAATGTCGCGTCAGGGACCGTGGGCGTGTGCCCCTGATCCGGAGCTGAACGCCTCTTGATCGAAAGTCGCCGCGCCCTCGGGTCTCTCGGGGGCGCGGCGCGCGTCAGACCAGGAGGAGGGCGTCGGTGAGCGACACACGGGTGGCCGAGAGAGCTGCGGAGCCCGCTGCACCTTCTCGGCCTCGGCGAAACCTGGCGGGAAGGCTGCTCAGGGCCACCGAGGTCGACACCCGGCTGCTCGGGATGATCGTTGCGCTCGCCGTCATCTGGGTGATCTTCAACATCTTCTCGGGGGGGACGTTCCTCACCGCCCGCAACCTCTGGAACCTCTCGGTTCAGACCGCAGTCGTGGCGATCATGGCCACGGGGATGGTCCTGGTCATCGTGTCACGCAACATCGATCTTTCGGTGGGATCGATGCTCGGGATGGTCGGCATGGCAATCGCCATCCTCCAGTCCGAGATCCTCCCGGACTGGCTCGGCTTCAACCACTGGGCCATCTGGATCATCGCCGTCGTCGTCGCCATCGCCCTCGGGGCCCTCGTAGGCGGATTCCAGGGCTTCGTCGTCGCTTACGCAGGCGTCCCATCGTTCATCGTGACGCTCGGTGGCCTCCTCATGTGGCGCGGTGTGGCGTGGGCCATGGCGAGCGGGCGAACGATCGCTCCCATGGACGGCACGTTCCAGATCCTCGGCGGTGGGGCGCGGGGCTCGATTGGGTCCCGAGCGAGTTGGCTGGTCGCCATCCTGGGCTGCCTCGGCGCCATCGCCATGCTGGTCAGCGCCCGCCGCCAGAGGCGGCGCTTCGGGTTTCCGTTGCGCCCGATGTGGGCCGAGGTCACGATGGGCGCCTCCGGCTGCGGCGTCATCCTGGCGAGCGTCTACGTCCTCAATCACTACTTCAAGCCGGCAGGGCTCGCCGAAGGGCGAACCGACATCGCCTTCGGAATCGCGGTCCCGGTCCTCATCACGCTCGGGGTGGCGATGGCGATGACCTTCTTCGCCAACCGGACGAAGTTCGGGCGATATGTCTTCGCCATCGGAGGGAACCCGGAGGCTGCCGAACTCGGCGGCATCAACACGCGGTGGATGGTGGTGCGGACGTTCATGGTCATGGGGATCCTGGTCGGAATCGCCGCCGTCGTGCAGGTGGCTCGCCTCAACGCGGCGACCACGGGACTCGGGACCCTCGCCGAGCTGTACGTCATCGCCGCGGCGGTCATCGGCGGCACCTCGTTCAGCGGCGGGATCGGCACCATCCCGGGCGCCGTGCTCGGGGCGCTGGTCATGCAGTCGCTGCAATCGGGCATGGTGCTCATCCGGATCGAAGCCGCCTACCAGGACATCATCGTCGGCATCGTCCTCGTGATCGCAGTCGGCATCGACACCGTCTACCGGCGCAGGATGACGACATGACTCAACCGTCGTCGGCGGAGCACGTGGAGCCGCCACTCGTCGAGTTGCGCCGCATCGACGTCGCCTTCGGAGGCGTGCACGCCGTCGACGACGTGACGGTGAACCTCTACCCCGGCGAGGTCGTAGCCCTGGTCGGCGGAAACGGGGCGGGGAAGACGACGCTCATCAAGACGCTCTCCGGCGCCCACCGCGCCGATTCGGGCGCGATCCTCATCGACGGGGAGCCGGTCAACATCGCGACTCCGAGGGACGCCAAGGCGCTCGGTATCGAGACGATCTACCAGACCCTCGCCCTGGCGGACAACATCGACACCCCGGGCAACATGTTCCTCGGTCGGGAGCTGACCACGCCATGGAAGACGCTCGATGACTCGGCGATGGAAGACGCCACGCGCAAGGTGATGGGCAGGCTGAACCCCAAGTTCACCAATTTCAAGGCGTCGGTGAGCTCGCTCTCCGGAGGTCAGCGCCAGTCGGTGGCAATCGCCAGAGCCGTGCACTTCAACGCCAGGATCCTGATCATGGACGAGCCGACCGCGGCGCTCGGCCCCGCAGAGACCGCCCAGGTCGCCGACCTCATCAGGCAGCTCAAGCAGGAAGGGATCGGCATCTTCCTCATCAGCCACGACATCCACGACGTGTTCGACCTGGCCGATCGCATCAGCGTCATGCTGCAGGGCAAGCTCGTCGGCACGGTCGACAAGGACGACGTCACCATCGACGAGGTGCTCGCGATGATCATCATCGGCAAGCTCCCCGGGGAGGTCACTCGCAAGGAGCTCGAGGAGCTCCACGGCTGAGCGCCCGTCCTCAGCCCTCGAGAATCCGATCGATCACACGCATGTTCGCCACCGCGTCCATGGGTGACACAGGCACCTCTGCGCCGTCGAGGATCGCCTGGGCGAACTTCTCGGCTTCGATCGCGTAGGCGTCGGCGGGAGGGAACGTCACGGTCTCCGTCGAGGGCGCAACCGGGGGGTCGCCCCCTGCCGACACGAAGACCCGGGTGGGGCGGTCGGGAGGGATGTTGAACGGGATCTCGATCTCGATGCGGCCCTGCGTGCCGAAGATGTACACCCGCTGGTAGTCCTCGGCACGGATCGAGCACGTGAAGGCCGATTGGCCTCCGTCTGGGAAGGCGAGGATGACAGACGTGACGACGTCGACGCCCATCACGGGGTCCCGCCTCACGATCGACTCGACGACGTCGGGCTCGGCGCCGAAGAGCAGCCGGGACAGGTTGATGCAGTAGCAGCCGATGTCCATGAGCGCCCCGCCTCCGTGCTCGAGCCGGTTGCGGATGTTGGCCGCGTCGTCGTTGTGGTAGCTGAACCAAGTCTGCACTGCCTGGGGGCGTCCCACTGCTCCGTCGGCGACGAGTCGCACCGCCTCGACCCAACTCGGGTGGTGCCGGTACATGAACGCCTCCATCAGCTTCACGCCGGCGGTCTCGCACGCATCCACCATCTCGGCCGCCTGTGCCGCGCTCATTGCCAGCGGCTTCTCGCACAGCACGTGCTTGCCGGAGGCGGCTGCTTTGATCGTCCATTCGGCGTGCATATCGTTCGGCAAGGGGATGTACACCGCGTCGACGTCGTCGGCGGCGAGCAGCGCCTCGTACGAACCGTAGAACGACGCGATTCCGAGCTCGGCTGCGGCAGACTCCGCCGCCGATGCGTCCCTGGAGGCGATGGCGACGACTTCACAGTTGCCGGCGCGTTGGATCGCCGGGGTCACCTTCCGCATACCTATGCCGGCAGTGCTCAACACGCCCCAGCGCACAATCGTCATGCCGCTCCTCCCACCGCGACGCAGCGGTCGTCGAGTCGGGACTCTACGGCGCGTTCAACTCCCAGCGCTCAATGCCCAGCGCCCAGCCGGGGAAGGAAGGAGGGAGTCACCTCACGGTATCCGGCATACCCGGGGAAGGCCTCCACGAGCCTCGCCTCCTCCCAGCGCGCTTTGAAGGCGAGGAGGACGACGAGGCATCCGCAGGCGCCGAGGGAGGCGAACGAGCCGAGTGCGAGCGCGCCGCCTCCCGCCTGGAGCGCGACGGCGCTGTACATCGGATGGCGCATGAACCGATACGGGCCGGTCGTGACCAACTCCACCTTGCCGTTCGGCAATGGCGTGGCGGTGAGCCCATCGCCGAGGTGGCGCGCCGCCCAGACGGCGAGCAGCACGCCGAACGCGGCGATCACCAGTCCGACGCCTCGGACCGTCGGGCTCATGTCGAACCTGACGAAGGGAGCCGCCAGGACGACCGCGGCGAGCAGCGCGAACTGGCCCGCCACGAGTGCCCAGCCGGTGCGCCGTTGATGCTTCGATGCGCCCTTCATGCTGCGAACGTCCTCCGTCGGTGCTGCCGAGGGTACGAGGTGGGAAGGCGTCACGCTCTCACGATCTCTTCGACTGCCCGCGGGCTCGACGAGATGGCGCCGTGGATCCAGCCGGGGTCGGTCGAGGCGTGCTCACCGGCGAAGTGGACGACGCCGTCGTGGCGGATCGTATCGGCGAACAGCCGCGAATGGTCGCCGGGCCCCGGCTCACAAGACGATCCGCCGGTTCTTGACTCGAGCACTCATCTGGCATATCTTTCAAGGAGCGGATCAGGTCGCAATGGACGCAAACCGATGGCGGACTTGGATCTGGGAGCTGTTGACGAGTGACCACCGGCGCCAGGAGCATCGGAGACGAGCCCGTGTCGGCTGAATCTCAGGCGGTTTGGGATGCCGAGGCAGGTCGAGCGCGACGTGTCCTCGGCGGCGTCGCGACTCGGTGGGCGCTACGCGTCGTCGCGGGTACGGGGGTCACGGTGGCCTTGATCTGGATCGTGTTCCCAAGAGCAACCGACCTGGCTCGTGCCACGAATCCAACCCGAGGGCGGGCCGACCTCTGGTGGGCCGCGATGGCGCTGGTGGCGTCGGGGCTGGCGATCGGCGCCGTCGTGCTCCTCAGGAATCTCCATCCACTGATCGGCGGCATCCCTGCGGCAGTGATCTTGGTGGGCGAGAGCCTTCTTCTCGCTGGGACCGAGCCGCCATGGTGGTTATCCACACTGACGGACAGACTCCTCTCCTCCTTCGGTGCCATGCCGTTCGTCGTAGCAGGCGTCCTCGGATACCACTGCATCCACTCGGCGATTGCGAGATCCCGCCCAGACCTCTCCTCTCGAGAAGCGGTGTCGGGTATCAAAGGCCGGTGAGAAGATCCACGGCCGGGTTCCGTACATGCGAGTCGCTCCCTCGGGGTAACGCACGCCAACCGGTCCCATCAATGCTCGGCGCGGTCTAGCCGGACGCTCCCAGGATGCCGTCGAGCACGTCGAGGAAGCCCGGGACGTCGAGGGGCTTCGTGAGATAGGCGGCCGCCCCCGAGGCGATGAGCCGCTGGACTTGGCCGGGTGTGGCGTCGGCTGTGATGATGACGATTGGGACGTCCCGCGTGGCAGGATCGCTGCGCAGGCGAGCGAGCACTTCCTCGCCCTTCATGTCCGGCAGGTGGAGATCGAGGAGCACGAGGTCCAGCGCATGGGTCTGGGCGAGTTCCAGGCCGAGGCTTCCTTGCATCGCAGACAGCATCCTCACGTTCGGCCGGTACTCGAGGACCCGCTCGATCAGCCGCAGGTTCGAGAGGTTGTCCTCGATGTAGAGAATCGTCCCGGCAGGTCGGGACCCCTTGGCTTCGACCGAACCCTCGAGGGCGTCGTGGAGGCCTTCCTCGGGGCCGTCCACCAGGGGGAGATCGAACGCGAATGTCGAACCCTCCCCGGCGACGCTCTCGAGGGTGATGGTGCCGCCCATGGCCTCGACGAGGCCCTTCGTGAGGGCGAGGCCGAGCCCCGTGCCGGGCACCGACGCCTCATCGACACCGAGCCGATCGAACGGGAGAAAGATCCTGTCGACGAACGACTCGGCGATGCCGGCCCCGGTGTCGCTGATGGAGATCCTCACCCTGTGGTCCGGGAGCCTCTCACAGTCGATGATGACCGATCCCCCGGGACGGTTGTACTTGACGGCGTTCGACATCAGATTGAGGAGGACCTGGCGCAAACGCTGCCGATCCGCCAGCACGTGGAGGTTCCGGCACCCCGACCGCTCCTCGAAGCCGATCGTCCGGTCGCCGGCCAGCGGCGCAACGAGTTGGATCACCTCTGAGAGGGCCGAATCGACGTCGACCGCCTCGGGTGACACCGCGAGGCGACCCGTCTCGATTCTCGAGATGTCGAGCACCTCGTCGATGAGGTCGAGCAGGTGGCGCCCTGCCCTCATGATCTGGCGGAGCGCCTCCTCCTGGCGAACGCTGAGGCGCTGCATCTCGAGGAGCTGCCCGAATCCGAGGATCGCGTTGAGAGGCGTTCGCAGCTCGTGGCTCATTCGTGAGAGGAAGTCGCTCTTGGCCATGTTGGCCCGCTCGGCCTCCTGCTTCGCCTGCTCAGTCTCCTTCTTGGCTCTGGCGCGCTCCGTGATGTCTCGCACCGCGGCCGTGACGAGCAGGCCCGACTCGGTGTAGAGCGGGCTGAGGCTTATCTCGACCGGGAACTCCGAACCGTCCTTTCGCAGTGCAAACAGCTCGAGATCGACGCCCATGGCCCGCGGGCTCGGATCCGAGATGAACCTCGTTCGGTGCTCGACGTGAACATCCGAGAAACGGTCGGGGACGAGCGTTTCGACCGGCCGACCGATCAGCTCATCACGGGGGTAGCCGAACATTTTCTCGCTCTGAGCGTTCATCAGCACAACCCGTCCCTGGTCGTCGACGATGACGATCGCGTCGGGAGCCGCCTCGAGCAAGCCGCGGAAGAGCTGCTCGGAGCGTCTCCGCTCCGTGACGTCGCGCACGGCCGCCACCACCAGAGATCCCATGTCCGTCTCGAGCGGGCTGAGGCTGATCTCCACCGGAAACTCGGAGCCGTCCTTGCGCACCGCGAACAGGTCGAGGCCCAGCCCCATCGATCGAGTGTGGGGGTCGGCTGCGAATAGAGAACGATGGGAAACGTGTGTCTCGCCGAATCGTAAGGGGATCAGGGTCTCAACGGGCGAGCCGATCAGCTCGGAGCGCTTGTAGCCGAACAGGCGCTCCGCTTGGGCGTTGACGACAACGATCATCCCGTGGTCGTCGACGATCACGAAGGCGTCGGGGGCCGACTCGATGATGGAGATGCCGGCCGCCTCGACGGCTGCGAACAGGGCGGGATCCATCCCGGCGTCACTGACGCTCACGTCGCCTCCCACGTTGCGAGTGAACTGGCATGATCTCCGGCGAACACGAGGGCGTCGACCATCTGTGGTGGTCCCGATGGAGCGAAGAGGAATCCTTGGGCGTAGTCGCATGCCAGCCCCACGAGCCCTCGAAGCTGACCTCGGGTCTCCACTCCCTCCGCGATCACCGACATACCGAGGGCGTGCGCCAGCTCGATGATGGCGCGCACGATCGCCGCCATGTCCGCGGCGGTCTCGAAGTCCTCGACGAACGACTTGTCGATCTTCACGAAATCGACCGGGAGGCGTCCCAGGTACGAGAGCGAGGAGTACCCGGTCCCGAAGTCGTCGAGCCCGACCATCATCCCGGCGCGTCGCAGATCGCCGAGAGCGGCCACGACGGCGCTGGAGCCATCGACGAGGGCGTGCTCCGTGATCTCGAGGTGGAGGCTGGCGGCCGGCACGTTGCGCGCTGCCAGCAATCGTGTCACCGAGTCGGCGAAGCCTCGCTCCTCGAGATCCGTCGCCGTCACGTTTATCGCCACCCCGCCGAACCCGCTTCCCGCCAGGCGCTCGTTCCAAGCCGCCGCCTGCTTCACCACCGATTCGCGGACGAGGCCGTCGATGCTCTGCAACAGTCCGGTCTCCGCGGCGACCTGGAGGAACGATTCGGGCAGAAGGAGAGTCTCTTGGTCGCGGATCCGCACCAAGGCCTCGGTCCTCACGACGCGCCCGGTCGCCAGGTCGACGATCGGCTGGTACTCGACGACGACACGCCGCTCGGCGATCGCCGATCGGAGCATTCGCTCGGTCCCGAGGCGACCGATGGCCTTCGTCCTCAGCTCTTCGTCGAAGACCTCATAGCGGTTCCTGCCACGCTCCTTGGCCCGGTACAACGCCAGGTTGGCCTCGCGAAGCAGCTCTTCAGCGCCATAGCGCGAGTCGACTGTTGCGGTCATGCCGGCGCTCACCGACGTCACGACCTCCTCGAAGCCAAAACGGTGCGGGACCCGACAGGCAGCCAGGAGCCGCTCACATAGCGCCACGGCCGCCCTCTCGTCCTCGATGCCTTCGACGACCATCACGAACTCGTCTCCACCGACGCGGGCGAGCGTATCGTCGATCGTGATGCAGGCCGTCAGCCTGGCTGCGGTGTTCAAGAGGACCCGGTCGCCGATCTCGTGCCCCATCGACAGGTTCACCATGCTGAAACGGTCGAGGTCGATGCAGATGACTGCTAGCACTCCCGTCGACGTGCGGAGCCGCCGAATGCCGTTCGCCATCCTGTCCATGAGCAGGGACCGGCTCGCCAGGCCGGTGAGCGGATCGATCGAAGAGCCGCGGCGTGGATCCAGGGCCTGCTCCTCGCGGACCTCGACCGTCCTGAGGCTCGACACGAACACGGGCTGCTCGTACCCCTCGACGCGTCGTGACCTGTCCTCGATCCACATGTACGAGCCGTCGCCACGCCGGAACCGGTAGATCGACGTGACGACGCTTCCCAGGTCCGGCACGTCGTTGCGACCGGCGATGGCGCCGAGATCGTCGGGATGGACGAAATCGACGCGAGCCCGGCCGTGGAGCTCGGCAGCGTCGTGGCCGAGAGTGCGAACCCCGGCAGGCGTCACGTATCGGTAAACCCCGTCGGAAGTCGCCACCACCCCAGTCCCAGGGTGACTGGAAGCGACGGCTCGATAGTCGATGCCTCCCGATGCAACCATCGTCAGCGGCATCCGCGTGTCATCCGTGACCCCCCGGCCGGCGACGGCTCTGGTCATGTGTCAGTCTACGGCAGCCGAAGCGGTTGAGGCAGAACCTCCCAAATGACGGCTGCCGCTTGCCGAGACGGCTTGTCATGCGGCGCTCAACCACAACGGCCATCCGGACGATGAATCCAGGGAGAATCAGGAGGTCCATGCAGTCGCTCACGGATGCAACGGTGCTCGTCGTCGACGACGACCCCGGCTCGCTCGCGCTGTGCGAGCAGGTCCTCACCACCGCCGGCTATCGCAACCTGCTCCTGTACACCGACCCCCGGGCCGCCCTGGCCGAGGTCGACCCGCTTGCGATCGATCTGGTGATCGCCGACCTGCAGATGCCGGAGATCGACGGGCTCCGCCTGGTGGGCACGCTACGAGGCGCGGTTCCCGAAGACTCCTTCCTGCCTGTGCTCGTCGTCACGGCGGACGCGACCACGGCGACCAGGCGAACGGCGCTCGGGCTCGGAGCGGACGACTTCCTCACGAAGCCGATCGACGTCATCGAGATGACGCTGCGCGTCGGGCACCTTCTTCGTCTACGTTCCCTGCACCGCGCCCTCTACGACTCCCGATTCGAGCTCGCGGCCGAGGTGGAGGCGAGGACGGAGGAGCTGCAGACAGCGCTCGGACGGCTCGAGAACGTCGTCAAGGCCAAGGACGTCTTCATCGCAAGTGTGAGCCACGAGCTGCGGACTCCGCTCACCGCGGTGCTCGGCTACGCCAGCGAGCTCGCAGACCGAGCCGGTGACGTCGACACGACGGAGGTCGTGGAAGCCGCCAAAGTCATCGCGGAGCAGGCGATGGACCTCTCGGCGATCATCGACGACCTCATGGTGGCGGCACGCTCCGACATCAACGCAGTGACGGTCGTCGACGAGCCCGTCGACATGACCAAGGAGCTCGGGGCGGTGATCCACGGGCTACGCGAGGACGACCGCGCCAGGATCCACCAGCCGACGGAACATCTCACGGTGCGCGGCGACCGTTTGCGGATTCGCCAGATCCTCCGCAACCTGCTGATGAACGGCCTGCGGCACGGGGGGGACACCATCTCGATCGAGCTCGAGACGTCGAATGGCGTCGGCGCAGTGACGGTGGTCGACGACGGACCGGGAATGTCGGCCGAGGTGAGGGACCGCCTGTTCGAGCCGTACTTCAACGCCAGCAGCGATGCCAGCCAACCGGCGTCGATCGGACTCGGTCTGACCGTGTCACGCTTCCTCGCCCGCCTGATGGGCGGCGACCTCACTGTCGTACCGCACCCCGGCGGCACTGCATTCCAGTTGACGTTGGCCACGGCTACCCCTGCCGAATTTGGCGCAGTCGCCCGGTCCGGCTACCGGGTGGAGCACTCCCAGCAACCGACCGGGCAGGTCAGGACGGGGTAGCAGCCGGATCGTCTCCGCGCCCCCGCAGCCGCGAGAGCGCTCGGCGCGACTCCGCCGGCGGTCGGAGCTGTTTGATCGCTGCCAGATCGGGGTACACGGTCGGAGGCGGACGAGCGGAGGTCCCATGCGAACCCACCATCCGGCAGCCGTAGCCGAGCGGACGAAGCAGATCGCACACCGTACCGATCGCGATCGCGCCCTCGATGATTCCGAAATCGTCGCTTCGGGTTATCGGCTCCAGCTGACTCTCGTCGACCTCATCGACCTGCAGATCCAGAGTCGCCATCTCAGATGGAACGTCGAGAGTCGCCCACTGCGGCACCGTCTCGAGATGCTCGACACGATTCTCGGTGCGTCGGCATCGATCGTCGCCGATCGTATGCAGCTCCTGGGCATCGCCCCGGACGCCAGAGTCGCGACCGCGTTCCAGGATCTCCTGTTCGATCCCCTGGCCGCCGGTCCCTTCGGAATCGAGGTCGTCGAGGCCGAACTGTCCGACCGGCTCGATCGCTTCCTGGCACGGTTGAGCGACTCGATCACGATCATCGCCGAGGACGAGCCGTCGGCGAGGCTTCTCAGTCAGGTCTGGCGCCGAACAACGACGTGGGCCGGCGAGAGCCGGCTCCAAGGTTCGTTCGTGACCTGAGTCGCCGCCACAGGGCCTCACCGTGTGGTGCTCGATCCGCAGACGAGTCACCCGCATCGTGAACAACTCCTCCCATAGGTGCACCCGGACACGCTTCACAGCCGCGGTCAGCGATGTCCGGCCGACGGGCACGAAAGAGGAGGAGCCTGTGGTGCTCAGGAGCGCTGGGCGTTGCCGGCTGAGACCTGAGACGTGAGCTGAGGAA
Source organism: Acidimicrobiia bacterium (assembly GCA_036396535.1). NCBI lineage: Bacteria > Bacillati > Actinomycetota > Acidimicrobiia > Acidimicrobiia bacterium. Next base: position 43,902 of record DASWKR010000051.1, read on the forward strand.
TTCGAGAACCTGAGACGGGTGATTCCGGCGCGGGACGCAGCTCCGCGGGCTCACCACCAACGTCCCCCGGCCGAGGTCGCTGACCCGGGAGGATGCTCCTGCCGGCTACCCCGCCGGTGGTCGCCCGAGTTCACCTGTTGTCGGCGTCCCGAGCCTGTGCTCGATGGCGTCCGACATGAGCTCTGGCTGGTCGACGAAAGGCACACCGAGCACCCGGTATGTCTCCTCCCGGGCCGGATCGGCGAGACGGGCTACGACCGTGGCGACGCCGAAGCACCGCGACGCGATGAGGGCGGCAACGGCGTTCGCATTGTCCGAAGGCGTGGTGGCGACGAAGGCATCCGCAGACTCGATGCCGGCGCTTCGCATCACCGCAACGTCGTAAGCGAGCCCTTCGTGAGCTGTGCCCGCGAATCCGGTTCCGAGCCGATCGAAGGAGCCCTGCCGCACGTCGATCACGGAGACGTCGTGACCGCGATCCGCGAGCAACACCGAAAGGGCTGCGCCGACTCTCCCGCATCCTGCGACGACAATCCGCATCTCCTGGTCAGGCGACCCTCGTGACGGACCCCTCGATGGCACCGTCGCGAAGCAAGGTGACGCGCAGCTGCCCCGGCGTGCTCGGTCCCCTCTCCTTGCCCGGGAACGCTCGGGCGAGTCCTTCGCCCGGGAGGGCGGCAGGTACGAGGACCTCATGCCGGAAGCCTTCGATCCGGTATCGAGAACCGACCATGAGCTCATCTGGTTTCGTGGTCGCTCCTCGACGAGACGGCGTTTGTGGCCCGATCACCTTGATACCAGGCAATGCCGCCATGGATCGGGGTCGATACGCCGCGCTCACGCGAGCCGCTGTGCTCTTGACGGACCACTGACGCGCAATGGCCGCAACCCCTAAGGAACCGGCGGGACCTCGAAGCGATACCCCATACCGGGCTCGGTGATGAAGTACCGAGGAGCGCTCGGCTGGGGCTCGAGCTTCCGACGGAGCTGCGCCATGAACACCCGGAGGTAGTTGGTCTCCTCCCCGTACTGGGGACCCCACACTTCCTTGAGTAGCTGGGTCTGAGTGATCAGCTTCCCGCGATGGCGCACCAGCATCTCGACGATGCCCCACTCGGTCGGAGTCAGCCGAACCTCCTCGCCCGAAGCCGTCGTCACGCGCTTGGCCGAGAGATCGATGGAGAAGTCGTCCGTCTCGATGAGAGGCTCGTCCTCATCCGGCCCGACCTGCCTCCGCAGCGCTGCTCGAAGCCTCGCCAGCAGCTCTCCCATCCCGAACGGCTTCGTCACGTAGTCATCCGCTCCGGCATCGAGGGCGACGATCTTCTCTCGCTCGGCATCTCGCACCGAGAGCACGATGATCGGGACCTGCGTCCACCCACGCAGCCCTCGAATCACCTCGATGCCGTCGATGCCGGGGAGGCCGAGGTCGAGGATCACAGCATCCGGTCGATGGTCCGCCGCTCTGCGGAGTGCATCCTCTCCTGTGGCCGCCGTGTCCACGCGGTATCCCAAGGCCTTGAGATTGATGCCGAGGGCGCGCACCATCTGCGGCTCGTCATCGACCACGAGGATCCTCGCCGGGTCAGCCACGCGCCATCCCAACCTCGGGTGCGAGGGGCGCATCGATGCCCCCTGCGACGTCGAGCGCGATCACCATCGTCGTCCCCCCGCCCGGAGTGTCCTCGATGACGAGCTCGCTACCCATCGCCTCTACAAGTCCACGGGCGACGGCCAGACCGAGACCGACCCCCTCGCGATTGGGGGAGTCGCCCATCCGCTGGAAGGGTTGGAATGCCATGTCGCGGGCGTCGGGTGGTATGCCGGGGCCGCGGTCGCTGATCCTGAGGTCGATGCGGCCGCCCACCACGCCGGCGCCGACCCGGACCGTCTCACGCGGCGGCGACCACGCCAAGGCGTTCTCGACCAGATTGGCGACTACTCGCTCGAGGAGATCAGGGTCGGTCTGCACCTCCGGGAGGGCTTCGGAGATGTCGATGACGACCCGGTCTCCACCCGATCCGAGGCCGGAGATCGCCGACGCGACTACCTCGTCGAGCCCGACCGGTCGAAGAAAGACGTGGACGGCACCGACCTGGACCCGGCTGGCGTCGAGGAGATGGCCTACGAGGCGGTTGAGTCGCTCGGTCTCGTCCAACGCGGTCTCGAGGAATGCTCGGACCTCGTCTGCCGTCCACGCGACCCCCGTCTCCACCAGGCTCGTCAGCGAGGCCTTGATCGTCGCCAGCGGAGTTCGCAGGTCGTGGGAGACGGCACGGAGCAGCGCGGTACGCAGGCGGTCGGTCTCTGCCATGGACTCGGCGGACCCAGCCTCCCGCTCGAGCTCTGCCCTCTCGATGGCCTGGAAGATCTGCGCGGCGAAGGCCCTCAGCACGATGCGATCATCGGCCGTCAGCTTGCCGTCGAGGATGACGAGCACGGTGTCGTCGGTGACGTCCAACACCTCGGTGCCGGCCCGGGGAGACGAGAGCTCCGCAGATCCGTCCCAGGCGAGGGTCTCCCATTCGTCCCCGGCACGCCGCAAGATGCTCACCGCATCGAGCGAGAGAACGTCTCTCACCCGCCTGAGCAGGGCGTACTGATCGGAGGGGAAGACCGGATGCCTCAGTGTCGTCGTGGCGGCGAGCGCCTCGGCCTGTGCCCTGGCCCGGGTCGCATCAGCACTGCGCCGACTCGAGTGGCCGACGAGCAGTCCGACGGCGAGCGCCACTGCCAGGAAGGCGAAGAGAGAGAAGAGATCGTCCGGGTTGGCGATGGTCCAAGTCTCAACCGGCGGCGTGAAGAACCAGTTGGCGAGCAGGAAGGCGGCGACCGCGGTCACCACGGCCGGCAGCGCGCCGCCGATCCCGCCCGTGATCACCGCGGCGAGCAGGTAGACGAGCAGGACGTTGTGGAGCTCTAGCTGCTCACGGCGGCCGAGAAGGATCAACGTGAGGAGAGGAAGCCCCACGAAAGCGATCCCCCATGATCCGGCGCGCCGTACAGATCCGATCGACTTCCGGCGTGGCGGCCTGCGTTGCCGGCTCGGCCGGCGGGCGCCTTCGTATGAGATGACGTGTACGTCGACGGCATCTGAGTTGCGGATCACCCTGGCGATGGGCGAGCCTCGCAGCAGCTCGTTGAGGCGCGATCGCCGCGACGCCCCCATCACGATCTGGGTGGCATTCTCCTCCCGCGCGAAGGCGACGAGGGAGGTGCCTACGTCGTCACCGACCACCTCGTGGTATCGACCGCCGAACTCTTGCAGCAGCTCTCGCTGCGCTGGGAGGGCGGGGCTCGACTCTTCGGCCAGGCCGTCGGTCGGGCGCACGTACACCCCGACGAGGTCTGCTCGGGAGCGCATCGCCAGGCGGGCGGCTCGCCTCACGACCGCTTCACCTCCGACGGCGCCGGCCAGGGCGACGACCACCCTCTCCTTCGTCTCCCACGGCTGATCGATGCCGTGCAGGTCGCGGTACTCAGCAACGGCTTCGTCGACACGGTCCGCCGTCCAGGACAAGGCGAGCTCCCGAAGCGCTCCGAGGTTGCCGGGCCGGAAGTAGTTGGCAAGGGCCGCATCGACGCTCTCAGCCGGATAGATCTTCCCGGCGGCCAACCGCTCTCGAATGCCTTCCTGAGTGAGATCGACCAGCTCGATCTCGTCGGCGCGTCGCACCACCTCGTCGGGGATCGTCTCTCGTTGCAGGACGTTGGTGATCTCGAAGATCACGTCGTTGAGCGAGTCGAGATGCTGGATGTTGACGGTCGAGAGGACGTCGACGCCGGCGTCGAGCAGCGCGTCAACGTCTTGCCAGCGCTTGGCGTGCCTCGAACCGGGAACGTTGGTGTGCGCCAACTCGTCGACCAGCGCCACCTGTGGTCGTCGGGACAACACCGCATCCAGGTCCATCTCCTCGAAGTCGGATCCGCGGTACTCGAGCCGCCTCCTGGGTATGACCTCCAGATCGCCGATCAGGCCGGCGGTGTCGACCCGACCGTGGGGTTCGACGTAGCCGACCACGACGTCACGTCCTCGCCCTCTGAGACGGTGTCCGTCTTCCAGCATGGCGTATGTCTTGCCCACACCGGGAGCGGCCCCTAGGAACACCTTGAGCTTGCCGCGCTTCACGTCGTAACGCTACTTCTCGGCTCGACCGTGCCGGCGGGAGATGTCGTCAGGGTGAGCGGTGACGTGATCATGACAACGCGTCGAGCGCCAGATTCAGTCGCAGCACATTCACGCCGGGCTCACCCAAGAGACCGAGGCCTCTGGAATCCGTGTTGCGACGGATGAGATCGAGCACGACCTCTACGTCGAGTCGGCGAGCCTCCGCGACACGGGCGGCTTGCAGGGTGGCGTTGCTCGATGAGATGTGAGGGTCGAGGCCCGAGGCGGAGGCGGTGACCGCATCGATCGGCACGAGGACCCCGGCGCCCAACCCGTTCACCGATCGGTACTCCGAGACGCGCTCGGCCACCGAATCGAGCAGCTCTGGGCTGGAGGGGCCGAGATTGCTGCCCGAGCTCGCCGATCCGTCGTAGCCGCCACCGGCTGCCGACGGTCGCGAGTGGAAGTACTGCGGCTCGGAGAAGACCTGCCCGAGCAGGCCGGATCCGACGAGTCCCGCATCGTCGTCGATCAAGGAGCCGTCGGCATCATGACCCAAGCCGACCTGGGCGACCCCTGTGACGAGGAGCGGGTAGGCGAGTCCCGTCAGAATCGTGAAGGCGAGGAGCATGCGCAGCGCCGGCATCAGCTGGCGTCTCATAACCCGATCCCCAGCCCTTGGATGATCGAGTCGATGAGCTTGATTCCGACGAACGGTGTGATCAGACCGCCGAGAGCGTAGATGCCGAGGTTGCGTCTGAGCATCACGACGGCACTCTCGGCGCGGAATCTCACACCGCGCAGAGCCAGCGGTATGAGGGCGACGATCACCAGAGCGTTGAAGACGACGGCCGACAAGATGGCGCTGCGTGGCGTGGCGAGATTCATCACGTCGAGTCGATCGAGCACCGGGAAGACCCCCGAGAACATCGCCGGGATGATGGCGAAGTACTTTGCGACGTCATTCGAGATGGAGAACGTCGTGAGCGCACCCCGGGTGATGAGGAGTTGCTTGCCGATCTCGACGATCTCGATGAGCTTGGTCGGGTTCGAGTCGAGGTCGACCATGTTCCCGGCTTCCTTCGCAGCTTGCGTTCCAGTGTTCATCGCCACACCGACGTCGGCCTGAGCAAGAGCAGGGGCATCGTTCGTCCCGTCGCCGGTCATCGCGACCAGCCGACCACCTGCCTGCTCACGCCGGATGAGGGCCATCTTCTGCTCTGGCGTTGCCTCGGCGAGGAAGTCATCGACACCTGCCTCATCTGCGATGGCGCGCGCCGTGAGCGGGTTGTCGCCCGTGATCATCACCGTGCGGATCCCCATCGAACGGAGCTGGTCGAAACGGCTGCGAATCCCTTCCTTGACCACGTCCTTGAGATGGATCACCCCGAGCACGTCGTCGCCGTCTACGACGACAAGCGGAGTTCCTCCGCCGGTGGCGACGCCTTCGACGAGGGCATCGAGCGCTCCAGGAATCTGCCCACCTCGCTCGGCCACCCATCGCTTGACCGCATCGGCCGCTCCCTTGCGCACAGGACGGCCGTCGATGTCCACACCGCTCATCCTGGTTTGAGCGCTGAATGCGACGAGGTCGGCGTGCGAGACGTCTCGCTCTCGCAGATTGAACCGTCTCTTCGCCAGCACGACTATCGACCGGCCCTCGGGCGTCTCGTCGGCGAGGCTCGCCAGCTGGGCGGCCGCAGCGAGGCGTTCCTCGGTCACATCCGGCAGTGGGAGAAACTCCGCAGCCTGCCTGTTGCCGAGTGTGATGGTGCCGGTCTTGTCGAGCAGGAGCGTCGAGCAGTCACCGGCTGCCTCGACCGCCCTCCCGGAGAGGGCCAACACGTTGTGCTGCACCAGTCGATCCATCCCTGCGATGCCGATGGCAGACAGCAGGGCGCCGATGGTCGTCGGGATCAGGGTGACCAGCAGAGCAACCAGGACGATGACGTCCTGTTCTGCGCCGGAATAGATGGCGAGGGGCTGCAGCGTCACCGTGACGAGCAGGAAAACGATGGTGAGCGCCGCCAGGAGTATGTTGAGGGCGATCTCGTTCGGTGTCTTCTGCCGGCTGGCGCCTTCCACGAGCGCGATCATCCTGTCGAGGAAGGTCTCGCCGGGGCGGGCCGTTATCCGGACGACGATCTTGTCCGACAACAGACGTGTCCCTCCGGTGACGGCCGACCTGTCGCCGCCTGCCTCGCGGATGACGGGTGCCGACTCGCCTGTGATGGCTGACTCGTCGACCGATGCGATCCCCTCGATGATCTCGCCATCCGATGGGATGAGCTCCCCAGCTGATACGACTACGACGTCGTCTACCTCGAGCTGCGACGACGGGAGCTGATCCACGTGACCGTCCGGATGGCGGCGGTTGGCCATCGTTGTCGAGCGAGTCCTCCGCAAGTTCTCGGCCTGAGCTTTGCCCCTGCCTTCCGCCATGGCCTCGGCGAGGTTGGCGAACAGCAACGTGAACCACAGCCAGGCAGTCACGAGTCCGGCGAAGACGTCGTCCCCGCCTTCGCCCTCTCCGTAGCGTCGGATGAAGAGAGCCGTCGTCAGGACGCTGCCGACCAGCACGACGAACATCACCGGGTTGCGGGCCTGCACTCGGGGGTCGAGCTTCCTGAAGCTGCCTGCGACGGCGCCGCCCAGGATCGACAGATCGAGGACGGAGCGTCTCGTGACGCGCCCTGTGTGCCTCGTGGTCGCCGGCATCTCCCTCATAGCGAGAGGTGCTCGACGATCGGTCCGAGGGCCAGCGCCGGGAAGAAGGTGAGGCCCGCCACGACGACCACCACTCCAACGATGAGACCACAGAAGAGGGGGGTGTGGGTCGGAAAGGTCCCCGCCGTGGCAGGCGCCACTTGCTTGCTCGCCATGGTGGCGGCGATGCCGAGCACCGGCATGATGAGGAAGAAGCGGCCGACGAGCATCGACAGCCCAATCGTCGTGTCGTACCAGGCAGTCGCAGAGTCGAGTCCGGCGAAAGCCGATCCGTTGTTGTTGGCTCCCGAGGCGTAGGCGTACAGAATCTCGGACAACCCGTGGGGGCCGGGGTTCGCTCGGGAGGCGAGAGCGCCTTCCAGCATCACGGAGGCGGCGGCGAATGTGAGGAGGGCGACGGGCATCGCCAGTATGTAGAGGGCGACCATCTTCATCTCGGCGGCTTGGATCTTCTTGCCGAGGTACTCGGGCGTCCGCCCGACCATGAGGCCTGCCAGGAACACCGCGAGGATGGCGAAGACGAGTAGACCATTGAGCCCAACCCCGACTCCGCCGGGGCTCACCTCACCCAACAGAATGTGCATGAGAGCGAGCCCGCCGCCGAACGCCGTCATGCTGTCGTGCGTGCAGTCGATCGAGCCGTTGGACGTTCCGGTGGTGCTCGCCGCCCACAACCCGCATGCCGCCGAACCGAAGCGAACCTCCTTGCCCTCCATGCTGCCGCCGCCCTGGTCGGCCGCTGCGGTCTGAGCCACACCCAGCGCCTCGAGACGAGGGTTGCCGTTGGTCTCCAGTTGCATCACCGAGACCGCCATCGCCACCCAGACGAGGAACATGACGGCGAAAACAGCCCATCCCTGGCGTCGATCGTCGACCAAGTGGCCGAAGGCGAGGGCGAGGGCGAATGGGACGACGAGGATCGCCCAGTTTTCGATCATGTTGCTGAGAGGTGTCGGATTCTCGAACGGGTGTGACGAGTTGGCATTGAAGAACCCGCCTCCGTTGGTTCCGAGCTGCTTGATGGCGACTTGGCTCGCCACGGGCCCGCCCGGAATCGACTGGCCGGCTCCCTCGACCGTCGTCACCTCGGTGTAGCCGTTCAGGTTCTGGATGACGCCTTGACCGACGAGGAGGATGGCGAGGACAAACGAGAGCGGGAGCAGGATGCGAACGGTGGTTCGTGTGAGGTCGACCCAGAAGTTGCCCAGGGTCGAGGCGCGCCGTCTGACCAGTCCCCGAATGAAGGCCGCCATCACCGCCATTCCCGCGGCTGCCGACGCGAAGTTCTGTACGGCAAGGCCGGTCATCTGCGTGAGGTGGCTCATCGTCGTCTCGCCGCCATACGACTGCCAGTTGGTGTTCGTCATAAAGCTGACTGCGGCGTTGAACGAGATGTGGGGGACGACCGCCGGCGCCTTCGTCGGGTTGAGGGGAAGCGAGCCCTGGAGCCGCTGCAGGGCGTAGAGCGTCAGGAAGGACACTGCGCTGAATGCGAGCACCGAGTACGCGTATGCCGTCCAGCGCTGCTCCCGGGCAGCATCGATTCGACACACTCGGTAGATGAGCCGCTCGAGGGGGTCGAACAGACGGTCCCCCGGGCTCGTTCCGCCGCCGTACACACGAGCCATGTAGCGACCCAGGGGCACCGCGCCGACGACCACGGCCGCGATCAATGCAACGAGCCCAGCCCAGGCTGTCAACGACATGTCAGAACTTCTCGGGAAACAGCAGCGCCGCGAGGAGGTACCCGGCCAGCACCACGCCGAGGACGAGGCCGACGATGTTCTCGGCGCTCAAAGTGACGAGTCGTCGGGACGCGCCTCGTGGTCCTCGACGGCCCGAACGATCCGATCGAGGCCCCTCACATAGGCCACGCACAGTGCGAAGAACGTCAACCCGATGACGATGAATGCAACGTCCGGCACTCCAGACTCCCACCCGGCCGGCTGGATGCCGGCGACGTTCACATGGTCCACAGGGCACGGACACATGCAATGGGTTTGACGGGTTCCTTGCGCGCCGGTTCGCCGACTTCACCGGGACTTAGCGGGCCGTGATGTTCATCGAGATTCCGGACGCCTACCCGTCCGGCGTGTCGGCGTCGGGCCCGGCACGCTCGACGGTGCGCAGATCGCCGTTGCTGCGCAGGTGGTAAGGAACGCTGGTCACCGCGATCCCCGCCTCCCCGGCGAGGGTTGCCTTGATGGCGAGGCCCGTCTGGTTGTGGAGAAGCTGCGGAACTCGACCTGGCACGACGAACTCCGGGATGACCGCCGTTATCAACGTTCCGGGCACCGCGGCACGTCTCCGTTCGCGAACGTACCGAACGAGCGGGTCGACGATGCTGCGGTACGGGCTGGCGACGATGACCAGAGGTATCTGGTAGCCGGCATCCTGCCACTGACTCTCCAGCCTCTGTCTCTGGTCCGCATCCACGTCGATGTGAATCGCCGTGACCGGTGGACCGAGACGCTGAGCGTATGCCAGGGTCTCCCTGATCGGCCTCGTCAAGTCGGAGATGAGAACCACCTGTTCGATGCGTCCGATGGGGATCTGGACCAAGCGGCTCCGTCGCGACCGTCGCAACACGTTGAGGTCGGTGACGACGACACCCGGCTCGAAGAGCAGTCGGGACTTGATCGCCAGACTGTGCCGGTGGGCGAACGGGGCGAGGATCGAGCGGATCCGTACTCTGTCGGCGAGGATCACAGTGATGATGGTGTCGGGGTGGGCGTCTCGTTCGAGGCGGACCCGCTCGACGACCCTTTTCGAGATGGAATCGCGCTCCCCAGGGATGATCTCGAGCGCGTAGCCGGGATGGGCGGAGTCCCATGCGTACACGAGGTCGTCCGACCGGGGCTCCTCGGCGTGGACGCAGCTCAGCGCCTCAGAGTTGATGAGCTCCGCGTAGCGCAGGGCACGGTCGGTTCCCTCGTCGTGGTGGGCGACGAGCACGATGAGCCTCGTCGGACGGGACTCTGCGGTGACTGGGACCTGCCTGAGCTGGGTCGCCACGCTCATGTAGTGCCGGCGGATGGTCAACATCAGGGCCACGAGGGTGGGCACGATGAGGATGACGATCCATGCCCCATGCACGAACTTCACGGTCGCCACGACGATCAGAACGACGCCGGTGGTGAACGCCCCGACCGAGTTGATGATCACCGACCGCCTCCACTGCGGCTCCCTGGTTCTCACCCAATGTCGCACCATGCCTGCCTGGCTGAGAGTGAAGGCGGTGAAGACGCCCACCACGTAGAGCTGGATGAGGCGGCTCACTTCCGCGTCGAACACGACGAGCAGGATCGACGCCATCACCGCAAGCGTCACGACCCCATTCGAGAAGACGAGGCGATCGCCTCGATTGAGGTACTGCCGAGGCATCAGCTTGTGCCGCGCGAGGATCGCCGAAAGTCGCGGAAAGTCCTGGTACGCCGTGTTGGCGGCCAGTATGAGGATGGCCGCCGTGAACACCTGCAGGGCGTAGAAGCCGGCTCCCTCGTTGAAGACGGCGCGGCCGATCTGCGAGACAACGGTCCCGTACTGGTCGATCGTGCCCTCGGAGATCCGTACGTCGAACCATCGGGCCAGCGTCGAGATCCCCAAGAACATCGAGATCGAGATGACGCCCATGATCCCGAGCGTCGTCGCCGCGTTGTGTGCCTTCGGCTCGCGGAATGCCTGCACCCCGTTGGCGATCGCCTCGACGCCGGTGAGGGCGGTCGAGCCCGAGGCGAACGCCCGGAGGACCAGAAAGATCCCGAGGGCGCCAACTTCCGGCTCTAAGGCGGCCCCGGACGAGATGGCGTTCGGACATTCGCCGTCGAGGCAGGCCGCGAATCCTACGAAGAGCATGACCCCGACGGTCGCCACGAACAGATAGGTGGGAGCAGCGAAGATGGTCGAAGCCTCCTTGACCCCGCGCAAGTTGGCGATGGTCAACAGGAGCACGAAGAGGAGAGCAATCTCGACGCGCCATGGGATGAGGTCGGGGGCGGCCGAGGTGATGGCGGCGACACCGGCCGCAACGGATACGGAAACGGTCAGCACATAGTCGGTGAGGAGGGCAGACGCCGCAACCGTCCCGGTCCGGATGCCGAGGTTGTCGTTCGAGACGATGAAGGCTCCACCACCGTCGGGGTACGCCTTGATCGTCTGCCGGTACGAGACGATCACGATGAACAGAAGGATCGCGATTGCCAGCGACAAGGGCGCCAACGCGCTGAAGGCAGCCGTGCCGGCGAGCGCCAGCACGAGCATCGCCTCCTCGGTCGCGTACGCCACGGAGGAGAGCGGATCGGATGCGAACACGGGGAGCGCCAGCCGTTTGGGAAGCAACTGTTGGTGCTCTTCGAAGGTGGCGAAGGGCCTGCCGAAGAGTCTCCGCTTGAGACTCACGTTGGATCGACCTGTCAACGGTCTTCCTCTCGTTGCGAGGCGCTCTCGCGCTGGACGCAATCCGGCTCCGAGAAACAGAACACGCCGCCCGAATCGGACGGCGCGTTTCCAAGTGTTGTCGCCTCCGGGTTCTCAGTCGTCCGGCGTTAACGCGTTGCTAGCGCATCTCGGAACGACCCTGACACGGAAATGACGTCGGTCGACTCACCGAAGGGCCAGCGCCATGACGGCAACGCCGGCAAGGCCGGCCAGAATGGAGAGAACGAGGAGCAAGTCCCACCGCAACGCCAGAGCGGGTTCGGTCTCTTCGACTACGCGGTGAGCCAAGCTCGCTGCCAAGCGGGCCGCGACAGCCGTGACGAGTCCTCCTCCGACCACTTCGGCCACGGCTGGATGGCCCGACGAAACAGCGACGACAGACACCGTCGATGCCCCGACCACGATGGCCGTCGCCAGCCCGCCGCCATGCGGTGACCTCGCCGGACCCATGAGATCGATGTAACGCACCAACGCTCGGCTGACAACGGTGCTTGACGTACTCGTGCCGCCTCGGGGTCGACATGCAACGCCGTCTTGACGGCCACATCCACGACGGTGCCCGTTTACCACGCGATGCCGGCGCCGCGGATGCGACGATGCCGGTGGTGACCAGGCGTAGCATCTCGGCCATGGCGTACAACCAGGGTCTGGCGGACGACATCCGCGCCCACCTCGGGGCCATGAAGGGCCTGTCCGAGAAGGAGATGTTCGGCGGGATCGCCTTCTTGGTGAACGGGAACATGGCCGTTGGCGTCAGCGCCGACGACCTCATGGTCAGAGTCGGCAAGGAAGCCCACGACGAGGCAGTGGCTCGACCGGGCGCCCGGATGTTCGATCTGTCCGCCAGGCCGATGCGCGGCTGGATCGTCGTCTCGCCCGAGGGGATCGCCTCCGACGCCGACCTCGCCTCGTGGATCGACCAGGGCGTCGCATTCGCCGAGAACCTGCCGCCGAAGTGATCGCCGACCCTCGTCGGCATCGCACACCCTGAGCTCGCGCCCGACGCCCCCACATCAACGCCTTCGGCCGGCGCGCCTTCGGTCGAGTCGGTCGTCCGGCCGTCTCACGCCATCAGCGTCACCGCGGACCCGATCGAAGCCACGTCGAGCTGCGTCTGGTTGTCTCCTGGCGGGTCCCAGCGATCCGGGCGATCTCGACGGAGCCTCCTCCGCTGACGAGCTCGGTCTTCGAATCTCGCTACATGCCGCGGCCGGCTCGCCCCGCGACGTCCCTGATACCCAAACCGATGAGTATGAACAAGATCCCGGTGAGGATCGCCATTCCGGCCACCCCAAACGCCACCACCGAGGTGAACAGTGAGGCCTGCAGGAATGCCGCGCTCGCCGCGGTCGCACGCAGCGGGTCATCTCGCTCGAGCTCGGAGTAGTGCAGGCCGCCGGTGGCCTCGAGGGCGTGCTTATCGATGACCTTGGCCTGGCAGTACGCGCTGAACGGCCCGTTCACCTCGTCACCGCCGAGACACGATGCATCGTCGGCGACCGTGATCTCCTGTTCGTCGAGCGTGTTGCTCACCACGACCCAGGTCGCGATCCCTCCGACGATGAGCAGCGCGCCGATCACGATCGAAGCGATGAAGGCGGTCTTTCTCATCCTCGCACCTTCCTGTTGCTGCCCATCACAATACGCCGCGCTCGCCCGTGGACAGTGATTGGACGCCTCCCTTAGCGGGCGCGTCACTGCTCCGGAGATGGGGTTCGCAGGGTCACCGTCGGCCCGGTCGGCCAGCCTGGCGCCGATCACCGGCCGGCACTGACGCCGGATTCTCGACGGTCAGGCTTGCCTGGCGTCGCGCCGTTCCTGATCGGCCGCTTCGCGCGCTTCGCGGCGAGCCCGATCTGTCACCTCGCGCTCCGCCCGGCGCGCCTGGGTCGCCAGCTCGCGCTCGGCTCGGCGTGCCCGGTCGGCCGCCTCACGCTCGTCGCGGCGCGCCCGGTCCGCCGCCTCACGCTCCAGCGCCTCCCCCGAATGGAGGCGGTCACGCTCGGCCGCTCGCTCTTCGTCGTCGCGGGCGCGACCGATCAGGCGCTCTTCTTCATGGCCGGCACGCTCGGCCAGCCTCTCTTGGTCGTTCCGAGCCCGTTCGTTCAGGCGCTCGTCACGCTCCCGTTTGGCCTTCGACCGCTCGTCATCCATGATCTCTTTCGGCCTCCATCGGCAACCGCGCTATCGCTCAGGAACATACACGCTAACGACCACAACGACCCCGGTCGCACGTGCCGGCCCGATGCGCCGCCTCCTTGAACCCTCCGCTCCGCCGGGAGCGTGCCGGGGACGCCAAGAGCGGAAATGTTGAGCGAGCGTCGCAGGGTTGTGACTTCCAGTCACGGGCCGCGCTGCGACTGGAGCACGGCTTCTGTCCCGTGCCCGTCGCCGACCTTGGGCCCGAGCATCAGATAGGCCTGCAAGACACCCTTACCCTTGACCTCGATCGGGCCGCGGGGCTCGAACGCGAAGCGGTCACGCAGAAGCTCGAAGGCACGTTGGGTCACCTGGATCCTCCCGGGAACACCGTGGGACTGCATACGGCTCGCCGTGTTGACCGTGTCGCCCCACAGGTCATACGCGAACTTGCGCTTCCCGATGACGCCCGCAGTGACCGGCCCCACATCCATCCCGACACGCAAGACCAGCGACTCACGCACCCGTGGCGCCTGCTCGACCATCTCGATCGCCATCCGGGCGGCCGCCCCGGCGGGGTCGGGCACCGGGACCGGCACACCGCTGACCGCCATATACGCATCGCCGATGGTCTTGATCTTCTCCAGTCCCCAGCGGTCGGCGAGGGCGTCGAACGCAGAGAACAGATCGTCCAGCATCTCAACGATCTCCTCGGGTGACAAGCTCTCGGAGATCGGTGTGAAGTCGACGACGTCTGCGAAGAGCACCGCCACCTCTTCGACGCGGTCGGCAATCCGCCCCTCGCCGGCTTTGAGCCGCCTGGCGGTCGATGCGGGCAGCACGTTCAGCAAGAGGCGCTCGGAGCGGTCGCGCTCCGTCGCCAGGCCTCCCATGAAGTAGCGCAGGACGAAGTAGACGACTCCGGAGACCGTTCCGATGTTGACCACGAAGAAGACCAGGTTGAGCACCGCCGGAATCGGGGCTGGATCGAGGAGGGGCTCGGCGATCCCTGACAGGATGACCACCAGCGTGTAGGCGACGAACCACCGAATGGGATGGCGAGTGAAGATCAAGGCTCCGAGGGCGGCAACGAGAGCCCAGAGGATCACACCACTCGATGCCACGAATCCACCGAGGCTGACCTGAAGCAGAGGCGGCAGGGTGAGCCAGAGGACGAAATGTAGCCGGACGAACCGGTCGAAGTCGCCACCTCTGGACAACAGGGTCAAGCTGACGATGGCGACGATCTGGTAGGCGAACGGGATCCCCATCGACACGTAGAGCCCGAGCAGCGCATACGTGCCGACCCATACCACGCTGAGCACGGCGATGAGCACGACCACCAACGTGAGGGCGGCCTTCTTGAGCCGCTCTTGCTCGGAGTCCTCTTCATGGATACCGACATCAGCAAGCCGTCCGACCCAGCCGGGCAGGCGTCCCAGCCATCCCGGGCGCGGGGCTTGCCCGTCGTCGCGGGCTCCAAGAGCATCAGACGTTTGCGTCCTCCTCGGCTCGATCGCGCTGAGTCTACGGAGACCCCCGATTCGGCACGGGCGCTGCCGGGTCGGGTGCCACCCGCGGCTCAACGGCCCTACTCGCCGGGCCGCACTTCCACAGCGGCGTCACGACCGGCGGCGGCCCATCGGGGCGCGTGAAGCGGAGTCGCTTCACGGCTTCTCGATCGACGAATCCGCGCAGGGACGGCGATCACGACGCGACCACCTTCATCCGACCGGCTTCCGGCTGACCACCGGCGGTTCGCGGCCGGCCAGGAGCCAGCCTGCGAGCGCCGCGGCCGTGGGCGTGCCGGCAGCGATGAGCACGAGATGGAGGACCGGTAGCCGGACGAGGGTGTCGACGGCGTCGAGGTATCCGGCGCCGAGGACGATGAAGGAGGCGGCTCCGCCGAGGGCGACGCCTAGGGCCGCCAAGGCGCCGGCCGTGGTGGCGGTCACGGCTCGTCGAATCGTGCTCGTCGCCCCGGTCGCCGTCAGGATCCGGAGGTCGCCGGCCGCCTCGCTGCGGATCAGCCCGACGGTCATCGCAAGCACCCCAAGGGCGAGGAGCATCCCGATGGCCGTCGCTCCCGAACGCAGCCTGGCCAGACCGGTCTGGTGGTCGCGGGTCTCGATGGTGAGTCCGCCGCCGGCCGCCAGGTCACGCGACGCCATCAGCTCTTCGCTGGTGAGAGCGTGGCCTGACTCGATGAGCCACCGGCCCGATCCGACTGCTTCCAGGCCGAGCCTGCCCAGGGCCTCGGGGATGATGAACGTGCCGGGCAGCGACGTGTAGGTGGAGGAAAGGGCGGCGACACCGGTGAGGATCTCGATCCTCTCCATCTCGGTGCCGGGTCGTGCCTTGCCCAGGATGCTCAGCTCGCCGGACTCGCTGGTCACGATATCCGTCTCGGGGTCGAGGGCGCCCACGTCGAGCCCGTGCAGTGCGAGTATCTGGGGCGAGGCGACGTACAGGAGCGACAGATCTCCCCACCCGTCGTCGATCCTCCTGGCGATTGTGGCTGCAATGCGGCCGACGAAGGTCGAGTCGTTCTCGATGGTCGGATCGACGGCGACATTCAACGCGATGGCGCTGGATTCGTCGAGTGATTCGACGAGGTCGTCGACGCTTGCTTCGAGGACGGCGAGGTGCGCGGCGTCTGGGATGAATGGTCCGTCGAAGTCGGCCGTGCGAACAAGGAGCTGGTTGTCGGCGAGGTTGCCGGCTTCGGCGGTGTGTTGTGCCGCGGTCGCGGCGACGACGATCGCAATCGGAATACCCAGAGCCAGCGTGATGGCGGCCAGCGCCGCCGCCGACCGTGACTGGTATCGCGCCAGGTCGCGCAGCGCCACCCGAGCTGCGATCGGGAAGGGAGCGGCCTGCGACGCCAAGGCACGGATCGCCAGCGGGCTTGCCAGCAGGACACCCACGACGACTGCCACGGTGCCGCCAGCTACCAGACCGACGTCGCCCCAATGGACTGCTCTGTCGTCGGCTACCGGGCCCGCCATGGAAAGGGCGACGACACCTGACGAAACGAGGATCCCGGCCAGCGCGGCCGACCGTTGGATCGCCTGCGGTCGCTCCGGTCGCCCCGACAGCGCGTGCACGATCGAACCCCGGGACGCCATCCGGGCCGGCCACCACGCGGCTCCGGTGGCGGACAGCACACCCAAGACCATGACGGTCGCGATCAGCGACCAGGGCAAGTCGAAGCGGGCTACGCGGTATCCGACGGCGGCCTCGAGCCGCGGCTGCGCCGCGATCCATCCCGCGACGCCAATCGCCGTCCCCGCCACCGCGGCAACGGCGCCTACCACGGCACCGTTCGCCACCAGGGCCAGCCGAAGATGACGCTCGGTTGCCCCGATCGCCGCCAACATGCCGAGCTGGCGCCGCCGGCGCTGCGCGATGACCATGAAACCTGCCGATGCCAGCAGGCCTACCAGCAACAGGGCAACGGTCGTGACGCCGAGCAGGCCGACCGCGACGGCTATCGCAACACCGGGGCCTCCCCGCGACGAGATCTTCCTGTCACCGCCACCCGGCGGCCGGAAGGAGAGCACCGCGTCCTCGTCGGCGTCGACCAAGATCGTGATCGAGCCCAACTCGACGTCGACGGTGGGCGCTATCAAGACGAACTCGTCGTCCAGGTCGCTCGGGTTCTCGACGATGCCGACCACCGTCCGCGTGGTCCCGTCCAAGTCGAACGCGGCGCCGATTCCGGCTGTGTACTCGTCGGCCACCTCGTCGGTGACCGCCAGCTCGGCTCCGTCGCCGGGGTAGCGCCCCTCCACCACGGTCAGTAGTGGCGCGCCGTAGGCGCCGGTCGGATCCTGAACGCGGTACTCGAGGAGCTCGAACCGCCCCGGTACGGAGACGGGGATGTGACCGATGACGTCGACCGTCCCGAACCAATCCTCGGCGGCTGCTGCGTTGGCAACGAGCGCCTGACTGTCGGGGCCGTCGAAGCTGAAGAAGTGGTTGCCGGTGCCGAACTCGGCGTTTCCCGCTACCGGAGCGAGGTTGTAGCCAGCGGTCCCCACCCCGACGGCGGCGGCCACCGCCAGTGTGAGCAGCGACAACACGAGCACCTGCTGTCGCCACTCCTGACGGAACATGCGCAACGCCCAGCGAATCAGCGCCCGCCGGGCGGCACCACCAGTGTCACCGGCCGATCCGGTCGCGTCGGCCCCGGCCGTGCCCATCAACCGAGACCCGATGCCAGCAGCGAGTCCGGACCGGACGGCGGCGTGGTCTGGTCGACGACTCGTCCGTCGCGCAGGAAGACGACCCGATCGGCCCACGACGCCAGTTGGGCGTCATGGGTCACGACTACGCCGGCCACGCCACCCTGGCATGTGGCTCGCACCAAGCGCATGACGGCCTCGCCGCTGACCGAGTCGAGGGCACCGGTCGGCTCGTCGGCAAGCAAGAGCTGGCGGTCCCCGACCACTGCCCGGGCGATCGCCACCCTCTGGCGCTCGCCGCCGGACAGATCGTCGGGAAACCGTTCCGCCTTGTCGGCAACGCCGAGAGCTTCAAGCCCGAGCATGCCGGCGGCGCGGGCACGGCGCGCTCTCATGCCGTCGAGCTCGAGCGGCATCGTGACGTTCTCCAGAGCGGTCAGCCCGCCGAGCAGGTTGAAGTCCTGAAAGACATATCCGATCGAGCGGCGCCGCAGCCTCGCCCGGGCGTCGAGCGCCAGCTCCGAGACGTCCGATCCACCGACCACCACTTCGCC
Source organism: Acidimicrobiia bacterium (assembly GCA_036396535.1). Classification (NCBI taxonomy): domain Bacteria; kingdom Bacillati; phylum Actinomycetota; class Acidimicrobiia; species Acidimicrobiia bacterium. Next base: position 62,054 of record DASWKR010000051.1, read on the forward strand.
ACTGGTTGCATCTTCGAGGCTTCCGGCGATGGTCAGCAGGGTGCTCTTGCCGGACCCACTCGGCCCCATCACGGCGACCAACTCGCCCGGCTCGACTGACAGATCGATGTCGCGGAGCGCCTGCACTTCGGCGGCCCCCGATCCGTAGATCTTGGAGACCTTGCGTAGCTCGAGCAACGCGGTCATCGCCCACCTGCCCGGGCCGGCTGTGGACCGACGCGCTCGACCCCATCGGGCACGACTCCAACGGTCGGGCGCCGGCTGAGTCGAGCGTCGGCGGCGTCCAGCCACCGCACCACCCCTTCCAGCCGAAACAGTTCGGCATCCACCACGAGGGCCAGCCCCACGTCGTCGTCGGTTGCTTGCGCCTTGACTCTGGTGTATCGCTGCATCGTCTCCACCGAGTGCCGGCGGTGGGCCTGGATGACCTCGTGGACGTCGATCCCCGGAACCCGCAGCGCCACCGAGACCTTGATCACCAACTCGTCACGCGGCGGAGGCTCCGTCCCCGGCGGGGTGCGGAGCCACTCGTCGAGCCCGCGGCGACCCGACGGGGTGATGGCATAAGCCTTCTGCGGACCTTCGCCTGCGTCGTCGTCGCCCTCGACGAGGCCGTCGCGCTCGAGCCGCTGCAGCGTCGTGTACACCTGCCCGACGTTCAATGGCCACACTTCACCGGTTCTCGACTCGAATTCCTGCTGCAGCCGCAGGCCGTACATCGGTCCTTCGCTCAGTACGGCCAGCAGCGCGTGACGAACACTCATGACCTCTTCCTCGTCGGTATACCAAGTATCATACTCAGTATACACGAGGGAACGGTCGAGGAGGCCGTCAATGATCGTTCACATCTCGCACGAGTGGACCACGGCCGGCAACGCCGACGTCTACGACGGCGACTCGGCACGACCATCGTTCCAAGCATCATCGCCGCAGTTGTCCCCAGGCTGAGAGGCGGGGACATACTGTGGCGCCGAGCCACTGCGAGTACCGAAGTCGACTTCGTGGCGGTGGTGATCTTCGACGACTGGTCGGCGGCGGAGAGCTCCGCGGGCCCCGGTGGGACGATCTCAGTCGTGCCACCCGCGGCTCAGCAACTCCTGTCGCGTCAAGACCAGCACTCGCAGCACGACGACACCGTCGCCAGGCACTCGTCCGGCTTCTGATCGACCTGGTCGTGGCGTCGATGCAGATCTCTGCCTCCGCGACGCCATGACCTCTTGTCGAGCGACCGATCCGCCTGCGTCTCCCGCACGGCCGGCGCGCTCTCGGGGCGGCGCTCTCAGCCCCTTGCGCCGGCCAGGGCGGTCCGGGTCGACTCGATGAGCTCGGCCATACCGATCCGACGGCCGTCACTGTGAACCGCCTCGAACGCTTCGCCGCCGAGATGGGCTCTGGCAGCCTCGACCGCAACCTCCGCCTGTTGGATGTCTTCGAACCAGAAGGCCAAGCCCAGCCGCTCGAAGGCAGCCTCGGATGCGGCGATCAGGACGACCCCGCTCTCAGTCCGGCCCCGTGCGACCTCGAGGGACCCGATGCAGTGAGAACACGAGGCGATTCCCTCTTGGTAGCGGGCACCGACCATGAACTCGAACGCCTCGCCAAAGGCGACGGCCGCATCTTCGAGGCGACCCACCATCAGATAGGCGAGACCGAGGTTCCATCGCATCCAGGCGATGAGGAGGCCGTAGTCGTGGCGCTCCGCTTCGGCGAGGGTTTCCTCCCGGAGGCGGATCAGCGAGTCGAAGTCACCGATCTGCCCGTCGATGAAGCTCACAGAGAGCATCGCCACCAGCCGACCCACCGGGTCGTCGAGACGCTCGAAGATGACCAGCGCCCGGTCGAGCAAGGTTCGTGCTTCACCGGGGTCCTCGAGAACGCCGGCGAGGAATGTGGCGGCCAAAGCCTCCCCGTGCTCGTTGCCGCGCTGCCGGAACCCGTCGAGAGCGGCCCGCACCCTCTCGGCGGCCACCGCCGTGTCGCCCCGCTGGATCGACGTGAAGCCGACCAGCCAGTCGAGTGCCGGGCCCTCCGCCCTGCTGTCTACCCGCTGCAGCCAGCTAACGAGATCAGACAGCCGATCGCCGTTGTACCAGTAGATCCAGATATCGAGGAGCACGTCGGCCATGTCGGCCGCCCGGCCGCTCTCGATGGTCCACTCCATGGCCGCGATGAGGTTGGCGTGATCGACCACGATCTCGGCGTCGGCATCACCCGAAGTCTCGAGGCGGCGACGCATCGATGGAGCGTTGCCCACGTAGGAGTCGACGAGGCGGTCGCGCGTGGATCCCGTCTCACCGGCAGCCTCGAGCAGCTCAGCGCCGTACTCGCGCAACAACGAGAGTTGCCGGAATCGTGTCCCACCGGGGAGGTCGGTGATGGCGTGGACCAGTGAGGTGTCGACGAGGGCCTCGATGTCCTCGAGCAGCGAGCCCTCCTGCCCGACGGCGCAGACCTGCTCCAACATGGCCAGGGAGGCCCCGGCCGGCAGGGCAGACAGACGGGCGAACACCGACTGCTGGCTCGGCTTGGTGGCCTGAAGGCTCCAGTCGATGGTGCTGCGGATCGTGCGATGACGCTCCGGGGCGTCCGCTCCCGCGGTGCCCAGAGCGTCGAGGGAGCGAGAGAGCATGCGGTCGAGGTCCGCCAGACTGAGCATCCTCGTCCTTGCCGCAACCAGTTCGATGGCGAGGGGGAGCCCGTCGAGACGGCGACAGATCGACCGGACCAGCGGTTCATCCGAGTCCGTGAGGGTGATGCCCTGCACCGAGGCCCGGTCGATGAACATGGCGACGGCCGGGCTCGCCTCGTCGTCACCGGCGACGGGCAGGGGAGAGATCCGACAGATCCGCTCGGCGGCGATTCCGAGCGGGGTGCGGCTGGTGGCTATGAGACGGAGGTCCGGACAGCAGGCGAGGAGTCGGGCGATCACGGGGCTGGCGTCGACCACGTGCTCGAAATTGTCGACGACGACCAAGGTCGACGTAGTCAGCCCTTCAGCCACGAGGTCCACGATGTCGGCGGTTCCCTCGGGATGGATGCCGACCGATTCGGCAAAGGCGAGGGCGACCCCGTCGGGACCGGAGACAGGGGCCAGGTCGGCGAAGTAGATGCCGCCGGGCATCGCGGTCTCGAAGCGCCGGGCGGTCTCGACAGCCAGCCTGGTCTTGCCGATCCCGCCGGCCCCGTGCAACGTGACCAGGCGGGCTCCATCCTCGAGCATCCCGGCGAGCCGATCCACGTCCGGCCCTCGGCCGAAGAAGCCGGTGTTGAAGGTGGGGAGGGGCCGACCGCGGGTCTTGGCGCTTCGCGGCGGCGGGAAGTTGTCGGGCAGACCCGGGATCACCAGTTGGAACACACGTTCCTCACGAGTGATCCCCCGCAACTGCTGCCGCCCGAGATCGATGAAGCCCAGCTCGTCGGGGAGGCGTCCTTGGACGAGGGCACGGGTCGACTCCGAGAGGAGCACCTGGCCACCATGCGCCATCGCCTCGAGACGTGCCGCCCGATTCACATCCGGCCCGTAGAAGTCGCCGTCCCGGCTCTCCACCACACCGGTGCTGAGGGCTATCCGCACCAGGAGTTGCCCCACTCCCCCCGGCCAGTCTTCCTCGTGAAGCGCACGTTGGATCGCCGACGACGCCTCAACCGCCCTGGTCGGGTCGTCGAAGACGAACATGAACCCATCACCCTTGTCCTTGACCACCCGTCCGTCGAAACGGCCGACGGTCTCGGTCAGGATTTGGTTGTGTCGGGCATGGGCCACCCTCATCGCGTCGCCCTGGCCATCCCAGAGCCTGGTACTTCCTTCGATGTCGGTGAAGACGACGGTGATCGGTGTCGACGAACCCTGCATGCCGGCCGAGAGTGTATCGGCAGGTCGAGACGCAGACGGGCCGCGCCGGCGGGCAAGCTGGATGGGTCACTCCCGTTGGACTCCGTCGAGCGCTGCTCCTTCGGGTTCCGCCGTCGGGCGGGACGTCAGCCAGGCGACCGCCTGTCCCTGCAGCGCATGCGTGCCCATGCCCGATCTCGACCGCGTCGGACCCCGACTCGAAGACCTGTTCAGCACGACCGGTAGGCTGGCCGTATGGTGGGATTGATCGATCGCGGTGCCCTCCACCCCTTGACCGTCGGATTCCTCGACGCCGAGCTCGAGCATCGGTACCAGGTCGAGGAGGGTGCGGTCGCCGCCGGCGGCTATCGAATCATCTGCGCCGCATCGATCGTTGCCTGGCTGGCGGCGAGCGTGCTCGTCCCGCTCGGCACCGACCTGTCGTTCGGTCTCACCATCGCCGTCGGTGGTTCGATGGCTGCAGTCAGCACGCTGTGCTTGCTGTTGGGTCGCTGGGCGGCCACATTGAACCGGCAGCACCTCGTCGCGTCGTTGCTCACCGCGGCGAACGGCCTGGTCATCATCGGGCTGGCAAGGGTTGCCGACTTCTTCGAGGGGTACGCGGTGGCCGGGATCATGATCCTGTTCGTCTTCGGCTTCGTCTCCCGAACCCGGTTCGTCTTCGCCGCCCTCCGCACCGTCATCATCGCCGCCGGGTTCTTCGTCGCGGTAGCGGCGTTCGACGGCGATGGCAGCCTCGTGGTCGACAGCTTCTTCTTCGTGCTGGCTGCGGTCGGCACGCTCCTCGCCCTGCGCCTGCTCGAGCACGACCGGCGCCGTGTGTGGTACCAGCAGCTCGTGATCGTCGACCAGGCCGAAGCGATCGACGAGGAGCGCCGCACCTCCGACCGGCTCCTCCTCAACATCCTTCCCGCATCCGTCTCGGAGCGTCTCAAGGGAGGCGAGTTCCCGATCGCCGACAGCTTCCCTTCCGTCTCGATCGTCTTCGCCGACATCGTCGGGTTCACGCCGCTCTCCGCCCGTCTGTCCCCCTCTGAGGTGATTGCCATGCTGAGTGGGCTGTACTCGCACTTCGACGATCTCGTCACCGCCCGCGGCCTGGAGAAAATCAAGACCATCGGCGACGCCTACATGGCGGTGGGAGGCCTGCCGGAGCCCCTCACGGACCACGCCGAGCGGGTCGTCGATCTGGCACTGGCGATGGTGGCCGCCGGTGCGGCGGGCGACTGGCCCGAGGTATCGCTGCGCGTCGGCGTCCATTCGGGCCCGGCAGCCGGTGGTGTCATCGGCAGTCGGAAGTTCGCTTACGACGTATGGGGAGACACGGTCAACATAGCCGCGAGGTTGGAGCAGAGCGGGGTGGCCGGGCGGGTCCACGTCAGTGAGCAGACCCGCCTCATGGTGAACGGCCGGTTTGTCTTCGAGCCGTGCGGTCCCGTCGAGCTCCGAGGCCTGGGGAGGGTGCCCACCTACCTGGTGGTCGGTCCGGCCTCCGGCGCGACGGCAAGCGGGACAACCACTCGAGGGTGATGTGACACGGCTCCTCCGGGTCGGCCTGCCTCGGGTTGGGTTCGGCGATGCCCCTCGACGTCACCCGGGTCCGTCAGTCCCAGAGGTCGATCTGCGGAAGACCGGCGATCCCCAGAGTCTGCGACAGCTCGCCGCAGTGGTAGACGTCATGGCTGAAGACCCGCTGGATGACCGAGCCGCGGGTGTGCACCCAGTCCTCGCCGTAGTCCTCGCGACGGAGCTCTTCGGCGAGCATGCCCACGGTCCATCTGTCCAGACACTTCTCGACGATGCGGAAAGACGAGTTCAGAGCCTCGATGAGCTCATCGGCGTCGAGCGGGTGGTCGAGGTCGTCGTCCCCGGGGCAGTTGTGGGCGGCGTCGGTGAACGGCGTGGTCTCGGCGCCGGGCTCCCCGGCGAAGTCGCACAGCCAGAACACTCGCTGGCAGGCGGTGTGGCCCACAGTCGCCCAGATCGGCCAACGCTCGGGCGACGCCCGAATCGCCAGCTCCTCATCGGTCATCGCCGCAACGACGCCGCGGAGGCGCCGGTTGTACTGGGGCCACATGCCGTAGGCCGGTCGGATCGTCACGTTGCCCATCCCGTCACCGCTCTCCGGCCTGCTCTGCGCCATCGTTCGATTGCGGTCGACGATGGAACTACAGCTCGGTCAACAGCTCGAGGAATTCGTCCCGATCCACTGCGGGCATCGTTTCGGACTTGGCGCCGATCAGATTGCCTATTTTTGCCGCGACCTTCATCGCAGCTCGGTTGTCCGGACACTCGACGACAGCCAAAACGTCGTGGGCGCCCAGAAGGCCATAGACCGCAAGGATCTCACAGCTCTCGGCTGCGACGATCTCCTGCGCTTTGCCGAACCGCTCCGGGCCACCACCTTCGATCGCCCCGGTGTACTTGAACAAGCTCACATACTTGGGAATCGGATTCTCCTTTGATCGTCGATCATTCGGACCGTGGTCCGACGTCGTACCTCTGCCACGGCTCTGATGCTGGCACGAAGGATCGGCTCGTCGTCACGTGCCCGGGAGGCTGTTCACCTCGCCCGCGCCCTGGTAGAGCGCCCGCCTGCCGAGGCCGGGCTCGTTCCGCGCTGCGGGTCGGCTTCACGTCGTGATGGAGTATGTACTCCATCTGGTCTCCTCGTTCCGCCGTGGGTACGCGGAGCATAGGCACCGGGTTCGGGAGATGGCAGGTGCAGGACGGGGGATCCTTCCACCACGAGGTCGGCGCAGACGTCGTGTGCTCCGCCGCACCACCATGGTCCTCGCTTACGGCGAGGTCACATTCACTCACACCCGCCACCGGTTCTGAGTGCCGGTCAGCGGCCTTCCCAGAACACGTCCCAGAGCCCGCTGATCGTGCATGGCGAAGCAGTGCCGGGTGGGCTCCCCGGTCACGCCGGGGAGCCCACCCTCTCACGTCACGCCGGAGTCGGTCCGGGGATCTGACGCAGGACCACATCCCAGCCGGTGTCGTACTCATCGCGCAGGGCGGGCCCGCTGGGGCCACGGGCCTCCCACCCGTCGTGAACCAACGTCACCTCGGTCCCCTCGGCCGTCGCTCGGAACGTGATCTCGAGGTGGGTCGACTGTGAGGCAGCCATGCCCGGGTGCCAGGTCAGCGCAAGCCGCGCCGCCGGCTGCCAGGCCGTGATCTCGCCCCAGTCGTGCTCGACACCATCGCGGGTCACCTCGTAGATGCGCCCACCCTGTCCGGGTTCGACCGCCACTCGATCGGCGTCGCTGCCGCCCACGGAGTGGGTCTGCTTCGGCCACCACTCATCGATCCGACTCGTGAACAGCTCGAAGACCACACCGGGTTCCCCCTGCACCGTGATCGTCTTGACGACCGGCTCGATCTGAACCATCTCCATCGCATCCTCCATCTCTCTCTCAACGAAGCCGGCGAACCGACCCATGGCGGTGTCCCACATCTCGTCGACGGCGGCGCGGAGGGCGGCCATCCCCTCCGCGTCCACCGAGTAGACGTGGCGGTTGCCCACCGTGGTGACTCGGGCGAGCCGAGCGTCCACGAGCACCTTGAGGTGCTGTGACACTGCCGGCCGACTCACGGGCAGCTGCTCGGCCAGCTCTCCCACCGACCGGGGCCGGTCAAGGAGCAGTTGGTAGATCCGGCGCCTCGTGGGTGCCGCCAGCGCCTCGAACTGTTCGCCGCTCATGATGAGGACAGTAAGGAATCACTTACCGTAAGTCAACCCTTACCACGCGCTTTCTACGGATCACGGTCCCGGTGGCTGGTGGACCGCCCACGGAGCGATCGATCGATTGGATGGCGGCGGTCTCAGAAGTCGTGGCCCCAAGGGCCTACGCCGTAGATCCGGTCGACGCTGACCCGGACCACGAAGCCGGCCGGCACGTCGCGCATCGGGAACTTCTCGCCGGGACCGACGTAGAAATGGGCGAGGTGATCCATCCACTCGAGGGCCCCGCCGGCCGTGACACGCCCCCGGCCCGTGATCACGGCGTAGGGGTGGAGCGCACCGCTCGAGCTCTCTTTGGCCTGGAATGAGACGACGACCCTGGAGTCGCGGCGGATGCTCTCCAGCTTGTGCTGGTCGGGGAACGTGGCGAATACCAACTCGTCACCGTCGAAACCGGCCCACACCAGGGTCACGTGCGGAGTGCCGTCAGGGTCGAGCGTGACCAGGTGCCCCAATGGGCCGGTTGCGACCAGATCGCGAACCGACTGTGGGATCTCCATGCGCACCGACGCTACACGACCGTCGGCCACCACCGCATCGCCCGAGACCGGAGCCCTAGGGTGCGACGGTCGCTGCGGACCATTGCGGCGCAAGTCCTGGAGGTCGGTCATGACCGGAAACGCGAGTTCGGACGGCGGCTACGGCAGGAGGGTCTTGGTCCTCTTGGCGGTCGTCCTCGCCGCGGTGTGGGGAGTGGCCGTGCTCTTCCACCCGTCCTCCTACACCGGTACCAGCAACGCCCGCTGGCTCGGCATCCACTACCTGCAGCTGTTCATTGCTCCGTTCGTCGCCATCGGAGTGCTCCACGTCCTCGACGGCATCTCCGGTGCCTGGGCGCTCGTCGCAAGGATCAGCATCGTGGCCTGGGCGGCGTGGTTCTCGGCCTTCGACGCCGTCGCTGGCATCGCCACCGGGATCCTCTCCGGGGAAGGCGAGATGACGGCGGCCGATGCGCTGTTCGACAGCGGCGCCGTCGGGGGCACAATGTCGCTGCTCGGTGTCCTCGGCCAGGGCATGTGGCTGATCGTGGCACTCGCCGCCGGGCTCGCCTTGAGACGCTCCGGCGCCAAGACGATCACCTATGTGGCGATGTTCGTGTCGGCGTTGATTTTCTTCCATCTCGGCCCGGCGGCCGCCGGTTACCTGGCCCTCGCCGTGGCGCTGTGGACCGCGCTCCCCGCGACGCAAGGGGCGCCGGTGCCCCGCACTACGACATGAGAGCAATGGGCGAAAAGGAGCTTTCCCGGTGGCAACGGCCCTCGGAGGGCTCATCGCCTCGGCCACCAGCATCAGGACCACGTTCTTTGTCGGCGCCGGTCTGATCGCGGCGCTGTTGCCGTTTCTCATCTTCGTGACAAACAGGCACAGCTTGAGCGCGTCACAGGTGTGACCCCGGATCCTCCCGCGAATCCCGCATCAGCGTCGGCCCTGACCCGGGGCGGACGGCAACATCGTCGCTTCGATCCGGGATTGGACGCTGACCGAGCCAAGGACGCCGACCAGGGCGATGAGGCACAGTGGCGATGCCTGAGTAGTGTTGGAGGTCCATGACGTGGCCCCCGGGACTCGTCAACCGTCGATCCAGGAACCGATTAGGGCCGACGTGTTCTATGAAGGGTGTCGATGGTGACGCGAGTTCGGGTTGACGTGGTGGTTGTCGGCGGGGGTCAGGCAGGTCTCGGCGTCGCATATCACCTTGTCGAGTCTGGCGTTGACGTCCTTGTGCTGGAACAGGGCCGGGTGGGGGAGACTTGGCGTTCACAGCGGTGGGACAGCTTCTGTCTGAACACCCCGAATTGGATGAATGGGCTTCCGGGAGCGGAATACGCCGGGCCTGATCCGTTTGGTTTCATGACGCATGTGGAGTTGGCCGAATCGTTCGAAGAGTATGTGGATCGGTTCGACCTGCCGGTTCGCACCGGCGTGACGGTGACGGGTGTCGGTCCGGCTCGCGATCACGGGCGCTATCTGGTTACCGGGCGAGGCGACGGCGAGACCGTGGCCTACCTCGCCGACTCGGTGGTCGTTGCGTCCGGGATCCTGCAGTCGCCTCGCATTCCTCCGATCAGTTCGAAGATCCCCGACAACGTCGTCCAGCTGCACACCGGGACGTACCGGTCGCCGGACCTACTGCCCGCCGGGGCCGTTGTCGTGGTCGGAGGTGGTCAATCAGGCGGCCAGATCGTGGAAGACCTCCTCGATGCAGGCCGCATCGTGTATTTCTCGATCAGCAGCGCGCCCCGTGTCCCTCGAAGCTACCGGGGACGAGACTTCATGGACTGGTGGCTCGAGATGGGGATGTGGGACGTCGCAACGGACGACGTAGACGATCCGGCAACGTTGAAGGCGATCAACCCGCTGGTCTCGGGCGTCGGGCCGCGGGGTCACAGCGTCAGCTATCAACAACTCGCCCGAAGTGGTGCCCGCTTGATGGGGCGTCTCGAAGATGTTGTTGGAGGCGAACTCATCACCGATGACCGCGTCATCGAGTACATCCGGAATGCCGACGCTCGCTCCAAGGAGATGAGCGACAAGATCGACGCTCACATCGAGGAGACGAGCCCCGGCGTCGTCGGCAGGGTGCCCGATCCTGCCGACGTGCCACTGCCACCTCACGAGGACGTGGACTTTCTCACCACATTGAACCTCGAGGAGGCGAACGTCGCTGCGATCGTTTGGTCCACCGGGTTCACGGCGGACTTCTCCTGGATTGACCTCCCCGTCACCGACGACACCGGAAGACCGGTACACAGCAACGGTATCAGCGATGTCCCTGGTATCTATTTCGTCGGGTTTCCGTGGCTCTCAAAACGCAAGTCCGGTGTCATTCTCGGCATCGATGAGGACGCACAGCGCATCACCGACGCGATCCTCCACCAAACCCAGATCGCCTGAGAGGAACACCAGGTCCATGACCCGTCAACCGGCCAGGTCGAGCCCGGACCCGCGCCTCGGGTGAGGCCAACGTCAGGTGTCCTGTACTGAGTGGGGGAGCAACCGCGGGGTCTGGAACACGATGCCCACCCGGCGCCGCAACACGAGCGGGTCGAGGGGGGCGACGTCCTGACCCCGATCGAGGATCCGACCGCGGTCGATGACGTTTAGGCGGGCGCACAGTCGCAGCAAGCTGATCTTGCCCACGCCGGATGGCCCGGTTTCGCGGTCAGAGTGGGAAAATCCGCCCAGCCACCTCGCAATCGTTCACATAGGCTTGTGAGCGGCACCGCCAAGGGGTCCGGTGCCACTGCAGGGTGTGGACGCCAACGACCCGCAGGCTTACGGAAAGCCTCCGTCGCCCAAGCCTGGTGACACTGGGCAGGCTCCGCGCTCATCGAACCCCCAAGAGGAGAAGACATGCGCACGCGAAGACTGGTCGTCGTGCTGGCCGCCGTCGCCTTGTGGACGCAACCCGGCGTCGCGGCCGCCGAACCCGTCGAAGACGCCGTGGCCACGTTCGACTACACCCAGAACATGCACCCGATGGGCTACACCGCCCGGGTGGTACCGCCGTCGGGGCCCGGAGCGGGGCTCTTCAACTCCGACCTGGCGTTCTGGGGCAAGACCGCCTACCAGGGAACCTACGAAGGCTTCCGGGTGATCGACATCACCGAACCGGACAATCCGGTGGAGGTGACCAACTTCGACGACTGCGTCCAGGGCGTGTCCACCGGCAACCAGGGCGACGTCGTCGTCTGGGACGACATCCTGGTCCGCTCGTGGAACTCGGCAACCCCGTCGGGCGGCCGTGACTGCGGTGGCGTGTTCACCCCGGCCGGCGAAGAGGGCGTCCACGTCTTCGACGTGAGCGACCCTGCCGCCCCGGTGGGGCTCGCCTTCGTGGCGACGCCGTGCGGTTCGCACACCGCCACCGGCGTCCCCGACCCGGCCAACGACCGGCTCCTGGTCTACAGCAGCTCGTCGAGTACCGCCTGCCAGGGGATCGACATCATCGAGGTACCCCTCGGCGACCCCGCCTCGGCTTCGTACCTGCGGTTCGAGCCGTCGGGCACCCCGGGCACGTTGCCCAACCTGGTCACCGTCGATTCTCCGTCCCCGGCTGCCGGCAGCTATCAGGCCACGTCCGCCGCCTTCGGTCCGGCGCCCGACGCCGCCGGCATCAGCGGCGACATCGTCGTCGTGGATGACGGGAGTGCGGCTCCCACCCTGGGGTGCGATCCGCTGGTCGGGTTCCTCGCCGGATCGATCGCCCTCGTCGACCGGGGCGCCTGCACCTTCACCCAGAAGGTGGGCAACGCCCAGGCGGCCGGCGCCATTGGTGTGATCGTCGCCAACAACGTGGCGGGGGCTCCCATAAACCTGGGTGGCACCGACCCCACGATCACGATCCCGGCGGTGATGGTGTCGCTCGACGACGCCAACACCATCAAGGCCGGTCTGCCCGCCGCCGGAACGGTGAGCAGCAACCCGGCTCCGCCAGCCCGGGCGTGCCACGACACCGGGGTGATCCTCGGCTCCGCCAACCTGGCGGCGTGTGCCGGCGGCAACGGGTTCAGCGTCTGGAGCCTGGATCCCGCCGACGGCGGGTCGCTGGAGGATCCCGAGATCCTGTACTCACGGTCCGTGGCCGGGGTGTCGATCGGGCACTCGGCATCGTTCACGTGGGACGGCGAGGTCCTGATCTTCGGGCACGAGCCCGGAGGGGGCGGCCAAGCGCAGTGCCAGGCCACCAGCCCGGAGGTGAACCGCACGATCTTCTTCTACGAGGCTCGCAGCGGCGACCCCTTGGGCACGTTCGTGCACGCCCGGCCGCAGACGGCGACCGAGAACTGCTCATGGCACAACTACAACGTGGTGCCCACGGACAAGCGGTACGTGCTGGTGTCCGGCAACTACCAGTCGGGAATCAGCGTGCTCGACTTCACCGACCCGGCCAACGTCACCGAGGTGGCGTACGCCGACCCGGCTCCGCTGAGCGACACGGCGATCGTGCTCGGTGGAGATTGGTCGACCTACTGGTACGACGGGCGGATCTACGAGTCCGACATCACCAGGGGCCTGATCGTGTGGAACCTGAGCAGCAACGTCACGGCCGGCGCCAAGAAGCTGGGGCACCTCAATCCCCAGACCCAGGAGACGTCCTTCCCCTTCAAGGGCTGACAGACGTCGAACGTATCGAGCGGGGGAGAGCACCCGAGGTGGTGTTCTCCCCCGCCTCGTTCGTCCGGCTCATCGGCGGTGACGGCGCGAGCCTCGCGTCGTGAGGTCGGCACCCGAAGGCAACAGCGGCGACGACGCCGATCGCTGCGGGCGGCGGCCGGCGGGGCGGGACGGGCGCCGACGAACCTGGCGGCTGCCCAGACAGGTGTCGATCCACCGCGTGGCCGGGTCGGCGTTGAGGGCGGAAGCGCCGGATGAGAGCACGGTCGCCCGTACCAGGCGATGAACGCGCCGGCTGCGATCGGGCACCCGCCTGACCTGAGCGGGACCAATCGATGCTGCGGGCACTTTGACGTGAACGTTGCCCGAGCCAGGAGTGCCTCGTCGCCCTCGCCGACTTGTGATCAACAGAGCCCCATGCGGTGTCCATGGGCGGCCGTGAGTGTCCGGCTACTGCTCTCGGGCGTTCTCGGCGAACCGGGTGAGGGTGGCGCGCACCGTGGCGATCTCCCCTTCGGAGACCCCTCGTCGGAGGCGACGGTCGAATGCGGCGGCCGCCTCGAAGAGTCGGTCGAAGAGCGCCTCACCGGCCGGGGTCAACGACACCTGGATGGCGCGCCGGTCCGCCGGCTCCCGCGTGCGGGTGATGAGCCTTTGTGCCTCCAAGGCGTCGAGGTGGTATGTGAGGGTCGGTCCCTCGATGCCGACCGCCTGGGCAAGCTCCTGCTGGGTGTGGAAGGCCTCCCGCTTTGCCATGAGGAGGATCAGCCAGGTGGGTTGACTGCCCCCGGCCTCGGTGAGCGCGTCGTTGAACGCCTTCTGCACGATGCGGGCTACCCAGTGCAGGTGGCGACCGATGGGTGCTTCGGATTCCGTTGCCACAAACCGATGCTACCTTCGATGTCATACGATTTGGTCTCAAATTGATAGATATCTAATGTTCAGTCTTCCATCACGAGGAGACAAACAATGACCACCGTCGACGCCACCATCAGCGAACTGCGCTCCCGGGCACCGGGGGCGATCCATCTACCCGACGACCCCGACTATGAAACGGGCCGCACCACCTTCTACGGCGGCTTCGATCAGCGGCCGGCAGCGGTCGTCCGACCCGCCAACGCCGCCGAGGTGCCGGGGGTGGTCACCACGGTCGCCGGATCGGGGACCGAGTTGGCGGTGCGCAGCGGTGGCCACAGCCTGGCCGGCCACGGCCTGAGCGACGGTGGCATCGTCCTCGACCTGGCGGCCATGAAGCGCCTCGACATCGATCCGCAGGGCCGCACCGCCTGGGCGGAGGCGGGCCTCACCGCCGGTGAGTACACGGAGGCGGTCGGCGCCCACGGCCTGGTGACCGGGTTCGGGGACACCGGGTCGGTTGGCATCGGAGGCATCACCCTGGCCGGCGGCATCGGCTTCCTCGCCAGACGCAACGGGATGACCATCGACGACCTCCTCGGCGCCGAGATCGTCACGGCGGACGGGAGCATCCTCCATGTAGACGCCGAGCACCATCCCGACCTCTTCTGGGCCATTCGCGGCGGCGGGGGCAACTTCGGGGTAGCCACCCGGTTCCACTACCGACTCCACGAGCTTCCCACGGTGACAGGGGGCCTCCTCATCCTCCCCGCCACTCCGGAGACCGTCTCCGGCTTCCTGGCCGCCGCTGCCGCTGCTCCCGACGACGTCACCACCATCGCCAACGTGATGATGGCGCCGCCGATGCCGTTCCTCCCCGAGGAGGTTCACGGGCGACTGGTGCTCCTGGGCATCATCTGCGATGCGGGGCCGGTCGCCGGTGCCGAGGCCCGGCTCGCCCCGTTCCGTGACGTAACCGAGCCGCTGGCCGACATGGTGCGCCCCATCACCTACCCGGAGATGTTCTTCCCCGAGGAGCCCGACTTCCACCCCACGGCCGTCGGCCGCACCATGTTCGTCGACGACATCGACGCCGGGTCGGTCGACGCCATCCTCACCCGCATCGTCGAGTCGGATGCCCCGATGCGGGTGGCGCAGCTCAGGGTTCTCGGAGGAGCGATGGCTCGAGTGCCGGAGGACGCCACGGCCTTCGCCCACCGCCGGCGGCCGTATATGGCATCGGTGGCCGCCTTCTACACCGACCCCACCGAGGTGCCGGCCCGTACCCAGTGGGTCGTGGACTTTGCCTCCGAGTTGCAGCGTGGCGAGGAGGCGGCGTATGTCGGCTTCCTCGCCGACGAGGGGGAGGATCGCCTCCGCCTGGCCTATCCCAAGCCGACGTGGGATCGCCTCGTCGGAGTGAAGCGGCGCTACGACCCGGACAACGTCTTCCGCCGCAACCACAACATCGCCCCGGCATGACCGGCCCAGCCGTGCGGCGGGGGGGAGAACGGTCTGAGTGATCTCCAAGACCTGACCGAACGACCATGCGCCAGGCAGGACTCGAGACGGAGGCGTTCATCCGGCCTGCGACGGAGTCCGCTCGTCACAGGGCTTCGCACAGCGTCCCGGAGGGGATCGAAGTGGGCTCGACGACCCAGCGTCGAGAGCAAGGCGATGCGGCGAGTCAGCGGCCTCTCGAGAACATACGGCGTCATCTCGGTTCAACCGAAGCAGTTCGCCTCGAACGTGGCTGCGGCGACCAGGTAATCCTCTGCGGTACCGGCCGACCAGGCGAACCATGTCTCCCGCTCGAAGAACGTCGCCCGGCCGGTCACCGTGTTGCCGTCGACCGTGAACTCATCGACCTGGCTACTGCCGGACTCCAATGCGCCCAGCGCGATCTCTTCGGGGTCGGCGATCCAGGACTGCTCCCGGGTCGGGAGGTCGAACGTGGCCTGGGACACTTGTCCCTGTTGGTCAAAATCGGACCCTTCTCCCACGAGGACGAGTTGCAGTATCCCCCCGTCTCCCACTTCGTTTCCCTGCTCGTCGACCTGGCCAAGCACCACCCAGAACACACCGAACATGTCGGGGTCGCACCGGAGCGACGGGAATGAGGTTTGTCCGAAGTGGAAGGTCTCTCCGTCCATTGTGACGCTCGCCTGGCCGAGACCGGAGACAGGGATGTCGTCCGTGGTATCCCCGGTGTCGGCGGCCGATTCCCCGGTGCCGGCGACGCTTGTGGTTGGAGTTTGCGACGGCTCGTCGCCATTCCTGCTGTCGGGCGTCCCCGCCTCGGGCGATCCACCGCATGCGGCCACCATCGCCAAGGTGCCGAGCGCGAGGGCAGTCCATCGTCTCATGCCAGCAACGCCCCTTTCCACGGCCCATCGTGACGGCTCCCGTGAGCATCACGAACCGCTCGCAAGCCCCGCTCCGGAGCGTACGAACACACCCCGTGATCGTCCCTACTCATCGACGTACCGCCACCTACTCATTCGTCACACCGACTCGGGTGGGTTCTCTCGGGTGAAGTGGCCGGTGGGTGTGGGGCGCCGGGCAGCCCTCGACGACGCCCGGCTCTCGGACCTGAACGCGAATGTGCTACCATGTCGCACATGGAGACCATCGGGATTCGTGAGCTCCGGCGGTACGCAAGCCGATGGCTCGCTCGGGTGAAGGCAGGCGAGACGTTCGTGGTGACCGACCGAGGGCGGCCGGTCGCACGCCTCTCACCGGTTGGGGAGAGCTCCGGGTACTCCAGCCTGGTCGCCGAGGGAAGGATCGCGCCGGGCTCTGGGCGCAACCTGGTCGACGTGCTCACCGCGCTCGACGCCGACCTACCTCCTGACGAGGGGCCATCCGTGACGAATGCCCTGGCGGACCTACGGGCCGGCGAGCGTTAGATGGCGATCTGGTATCTCGACACCTCGGCTTTGGCCAAGTTCGTGCGCCCGGAGCCCGAGACCGGGCACCTGCGAAGGTGGCTGGCGCCCAGGCGCTGGATCATTTCGGACCTCCACCGAACGGAACTCCGACGGGCCGCTGCCCGAGCCGGAGGTCGCGCCCCGGCGCGGACCGACCGGCTGCTCGCCGAGAGCGACATCGTCAGCATCGACGCCGACACCTTTGACCGCGCCGGCCGGCTCGCACCTGCGGACCTCCGGTCACTCGACGCCCTCCACCTAGCCGCGGCCATGACCCTGGGGCCGGATCTGGCGGGCATCGTGGCCTATGACGAGCGCCTGAGAGAGGCTGCAGAGCTGGCAGGAATCACGGTGGCCGCTCCCTCGTCGACGTCGAGCTGAACCCCGGCGGAGCATTCCCACGAGGTCCGCGTCGCGTGCCTCGCCTCCGTCGTCACCACCGCAGGAGGACAGGACCAGCACGACCACGGACGCCGCTGCGAGCCAATTGGCCGATCGGTTGGATCCGGTCCGGCATTGCTCTACAGCTAGTGCGGTGACCAGAAACGTTCGCATGCTTGGTGGGGCTGCACAAGGGGGCGGCCCTTGCGCCGGCCCCCTCGTACCGGGCGGAGCGACTTGCCGCTTCGACCAGGTCAATTAGCGCGGCCGGAAGGCCGCACGAGCAGAGCCGAAGCCCTGGTAGGGACGCAGGCGACGCGTGAGGCGAAGCGGCACTAGCAGTCGATGATCTCGGACGGGACCTCGAGGTCGTAGCTCACCTCGACGGTCCCGGTGGCCCCTTCCGGCCAGTCCTGTTCCAGGATCAACGTCCCGCTGATCCGATCGCCCTCACGTGCGAACGGAACCGAATCCATGGGGGTCTTCGTCTCGCCGGGGTTCGGCGCTCCGCCCAGGTACCAGGCGCCGTCCTGGTCGTTGGCCGCTAGGGCGCTGAACTGCTCCACATCCCCTTCGCCCGAACGCGAGTAGTCCACGGTCACGGTCTGCTTCTCGTAGTTGATCATCCCGTCGCCGCTCGCCGCGAATCCCTCGTCGTTGGAGAGATCGACGTTGAGACCCTCCATGCTCCCCACGAGGGCAAACAGCGACAGATCGTCTTCGTGCGGGGGACCGCCGAAGCTGAACGGCTCGCACCGTCCCACCGGAACCCCCTCGAAGGTGTCGCCGTCGACGACGAAGGTGCCGGATCCACCCGCCGGGAAGCCGATCCCGGGATCGTCACCCCCATCGCCGCCCCCCACGTCGTCGGTGCCCCCACCGTCGTTCCCCCCGTCACGATCTCCCTGGTCGTCGCCCGCGCCACCGTCGCCCTGATCCGATCCGCCGTCGGCGGGGGCAGAGGTGGTCGTCGACCCGGCGTCCTCGATGTCGCCGGCTCCGCCGGCGTCTCCACAGGCCGCGGCCACGAGCGCCAGCACGGCCGCCATCACAGCAATTCTCGCCCGCACGCTCTGCCTCCCCGCGGATCGGACAACAGGCCTCGATGAGCCGCCGAACCCACGAGGCCGGACCCGCTCCTCGTGACCATATGCCACCGGCCGCCTCACCGACCTACTCATACGGACCTGGCGACCTACTCATTGGGCGCGCGTCATGAGGACCGGCAAAGGGTGGACGGGCCCTCGCTGCGTCGCTGGCGAACGATCAGCCGCCGGACGAGGGGTCCTGTGATGAGGCCTCGTACACCTGCCACTCGTCGGGAAGGCCCTTGAGACGGTGGAGACCACGGTCCTCGAAATCGAGCTCCGAACCCGCCACCAGATCGCGAACCGTCCTCGAGACCAATACCTGGCCACCCCCTGCGAGTGCGGCGATGCGGGCGCCGATGTGCACCGCGACACCCGCCACGTCATCCCCGACCAGCTCCACCTCGCCGGCGTGAACCCCGGCGCGGACCTCTAATCCCAATGGCCTCACCGCGGCCGCGATCGCCAATGCGGCCCGGACGGCCCGGGCCGGCCCGTCGAAGGTGGCGATGAACCCGTCGCCGGCGGTACCCCTCTCCACACCCCGCCATCGAGCCAGCTCCTCGCGGATGACCTGCTGGTGCCGCTCGAGCAGGGCGCGCCACTTCCGGTCGCCGAGACGCGAGGCGAGCTCCGTGGAGCCGACGATGTCGGTGAACATCACCGTCGACAGCACCCGCTCCGGAAGCGCCGACGCCCGAAACCCGGTCATGAACTCTTCGATCTCGTCCACGATCGGCGTCGGGTCGTCGGCCCAGAACAGATGGGCTTTTCCCGGCATCTCCACGAGCTTGGCGTCGGGGATCTGACCGGCGATGTACCGCCCTTCCTCGATGCGCACGTCCTCGTCTTCGGCCCGGTAAAGGCACAACGTCGGAACGTGGATCAGCGGCAGCACCGCTCGGGTGTCCACCTCCGTGTTCATCCGCAACAACTGGGCCGCCGCCCTGGGCGTTGCCGAGAGGCGGAAGTAGCGCGCCAACCATGCTCGGAAGTCCGGGTCGTCCACCCTGGGGCCGAGTATGAGCCCCGGAAGGCTATCCGGATCGCCCCAGTGCTCCTCCGTCATGCGGATCTCGTCCTCCCGCCGGTCAGGCTTCGGGGCCCACGGGTAGTCCTCGGACCAAATGCGCTTCGCATACGTGCTCACGAGGATGAGCCCCTCCGCGCGTTGGGGGAACGTGGCAGCGAAGAAACAGCACATGTTGCCGCCTTCGGAGTGGCCGAGGAGCGTCGCCTTCTCGACCCCGGCGGCGTCCATCACGGCGCGCACGTCGTCCACCCGGTCCTCAAGGCTGGGGAGTTGGGTCATGGGGACGCGATCGGACATGCCGGTGCCCCTCTTGTCGAACGTGACTACGGTCGCGAACGTCCCCAGCCGGCGCAGGATGGAGGCGAGCACGGGGTCGTCCCACATCAGCTCGAGATTCGACACCCAACCGGGGACATAGACCAGGTTCCGTTCGCCCTCACCAAAGACCTGGTACGCGATGTTCCAGCCCCCGCTGACGGCGTACTGGGTGGTCGGCATGCCGCCGAGTGTACGTACGACGGGCACATCTCCACCGAGAGCCCACCGGCACCGCCGGGCGGCGAGTGATGCCGGGAGCGATGCCCTCGGTGGGCACCGATCAGAACTGGTGGCCCCAGTGCAGACGCCGGGTGAGCTGCTGCTGCCATCCCGAAGTGGACGGCCTGATGGGCGCCGCCCTGTCCAGCACCCGGCGGTCCCTCGCCGCCAGGTTCCCGCCAGGCACCCACCTGGCGCGGTCGGCCATCGCCGTGGCCAACCTCTCCAGCCGCGTTCGCCGCATCGCCTTCAGAGCGTACGCGGTCCTGCGCCGGGGCATCGCCCCCATGAACCCAAACACTCGCAAGGAGAATCTCCGGCGCGTCGCGAGAAACTCGGGTTCACCAACGTCGAGACCCTGCCGTCGGAGGCAGCGTGCTGTTCGACGCCGATACCAGGGACGTCGCCAATCTCGAGGCCACGCTTGAATCAGCCTGGCTCGACCACCTCGGCTTCGACGCACCACCATCATCCGCCGCTGCGACGAACGCGGGACTTGGGCGATGCCCGTCATCGGTCGGCTCCTGGCTAGAGGCGGGCCTCACATCCACGAGCTAGGAGTGGTCGTTCACATGCCCTCGCCTGGAGCGAGGACCCCGGCCAGCTCCTCCCGGCCGGCGACATCGAGCTTGCGGTACACCGATCTCAGGTGGTTGTCGACCGTCCGCACCGAGATGAACCGCGACTCGGCGATCTCTGCGCTGGTCATGCCCGTCGCCGCGAGCGCGATCTCGGCCTCTCGGTGGGTGAGCACCTGCGGCCTCTCCAGCAATCCGGGGGTGGCGGCGGCCTCGCAGCTCGACTCCGAGACACGGGAGCGCAGCTCATAGCGGGCCGCGAGTGATGGTTGATCGTCGATCACCAGGCCGGCCGCCTGCCCCCACGCCTCCGCCGCCAGGAGAACGGCGCCCATGCCGGCGAACTCCGCCGCGATCGACGCCAGCTGCAATTCGTCCGACGCCACCAACGCCTCACAGTGGCGACGCATGGTCGCCAGTAGGACAGCGCCGGGCATGCGGGGCAAGGCCGTCAGGTGATCGATCACCCGCTCCGGCGATCCGAGCCTCACCACGTCGTGAAAGCACAGGGTCGCCCAGGCGAAATGTTCGCCCTCCACTGCGTTCTCCCCTGCGTCGATGAGGATGTCCTGCGCCCGCTCCCGGTCCCCTGCGACCACCGCCGCCCAGGCGCTCCCTCGCCCGACCCAGACGGCGAGACGGGGGGCAGGAACCGCCAGCTCCAGGCCGGCAACCGGTCGAGCGGCTTGTGGATCTCCCATCTGGCCCAGCTCCAAGGCGAGCAATCCCCGGATCTGCGGCTCGAGCCCGAACGGATCGGCTTCGGTATACGCCTCGAGGCCGAGGCGGGCATTGCGGGCACCGGTGGCCAGGAGACCGGCGAGGTCGAGGCTCAGCCCGGACGCCGAGAGCCAGGTGAGCATCATGGCGGTTCCCCGGTCACCGCGGCTCAATGCCCCCTCGGCGAGCGACATCGCCTCGGCGATCCGTCCTGCGCTGAGCAGGCTCACGAGGTGCATGACCTGGATCTGATCCTCGGCGAAGGGAAGGCGCTCCTTCACGCCGGCGGCCAGGGCGACGGCCCCGTCCACGATCTCATCGAGCCCGTCACAGTCGCCGACCATGGCTTGGGCCACGGTGAGCGTCACGTACGCAGCCGCTTGAGGGACGGCGCCGCTGGCGCCGTCCCTCAGCACCGCTGCCGAGGCGGACATGGAGTCACCGAAGTCTCCCCGAATCGCCGAGATCATGGCCCGCTCGTTGTTCAGCCGCGCCCGGAGCTGGTCGTCGTCGACGCGCGACGTGACCTCGGCCAGCAGGTCGCGGGCGTCGGCTATGCGGCCCAGTCCGAAGCCGAGGTTCTGCGCTCTGGCCGACGCGATCTCCCCAAGGAAGGTCTTGTCGTCGGGATCACGCCCCCGGAGCACCTCCTCGGCCTCGGTGAACCGCTGTTGGTAGCTCAGCGAGCGACCGAGCACGAGTGCGGCTCGATCGTCATCGGATCCCAGCGGCCGCACCAACTCCTCGGCTAGAGCGGGATCGTGACGCACCAAGGCCTCCACGCCTCCGGCGATGGCCACCTCAGCTGAGACGATCTCCCCGGTGTCACGTTGCCACACGGCCACGCGGAGCGGGTCGGAGGGCCCCGCAGCGGTCATGCTCGCCTCGACGAGCGCACGATGCACGGCACGCAGCCGAGCGCTTCCCGTGTTCGCCTTCAGGATCTCCCCGTACAACGGGTGGTCCGGGATCACCGTGGGTACGCCGGCGGTACCGTCGATGATGGCGACGAGCCCGCGGTCCTCCAACTGGGCCAGCGCCTCACCGGCCACCGACGCCACCATGGCCAGGGGAAGCGGAGCACCGACGGCGACCATCTCCATCGCCGGTCGCAAACCGTCGGGGAGCGCCTCGAGTCGGGACGTGACGAGGTCCGCCAGGCGCGTCGACTGTGCCAGGGCACCCGACTGGATCCACGTGCCATCCTCGCTTCGGCTCAGGGTCCGCCCCACCGAACCCTCGATGAGCTCGTGCAGAACGAGTGGGTTGCCCGCCGCGAGCTCCCACAGCTGCTCTTCGAGGCCGGCGTCGATGGGGCCCAGCCTCGCCTCGGTGAGCGCTCGGGCCCGATCCCGGTCGAGTGCCTCGACGTCGATTCGCGCGATCACCCCGTTGGTCCAAAGACCGACGAGGTCGGCCTCCATGACCGCACCCGTGCGCGCCGTCAGGCAGATGGTCGCCGCCCCCGAGGACACCGCGCTGATCAGGAAGGCGAGGGACTCGGCGTCGAGGTGGTGGGCGTCGTCGACGGCGAGCACGAGACCACGCGCCGAACTTCGCTCTTGGAGCGAATCGAGGGCACGACCCAGCAACATCAGCCGATCCTGGGTCGGCGCGCCGGGGAGGAGCTCTACGAAGGGAGCGAAGGGGATCGATCTGGTGGAAGCCGCGGCCACGGTGCGGACCAGGGTCTTCCCGGCTCTCTCAGCCCGATCTCCCAACTCGTGGAGGAGACGGCTCTTGCCGACACCGGCGGTGCCCAGAAGGGCAATCCCGGTGCCGGACTCGATCAGGCCCAGAGATTGAGCGAGATCGGACTCGCGCCCAACCAGCGGCCACTTCACGACCAGACCCTACGGGAAACGGCGTGGTCCCGCCCATGAGGATGAGTAGTCGGCCACCACCCAATGAGTAGGCGGCACCGACGGTCTGAGCGATAGGTTCCCGCGGTGCAAGGGCGTGCGACACCCGTGAGCAGGCGCCTGCTTTCGATGATCCTCATCGGGTCGATCGTCGCGGCAGCATGCACGAGCGACGACGACACACTCGCCACGACCACTACTGCGCCGGCTGCCATCGCCTCCGACGGTGCCGCGCCGGGCGACCTGATCGACGCCGCCTTCG
Organism: Acidimicrobiia bacterium; assembly: GCA_036396535.1. Classification (NCBI taxonomy): domain Bacteria; kingdom Bacillati; phylum Actinomycetota; class Acidimicrobiia; species Acidimicrobiia bacterium. Next base: position 85,022 of record DASWKR010000051.1, read on the forward strand.
GCACCCAGGCCGTGCAGGATTTCGTCGTCCACATCGACCTGGCGCGCCTGGCGGACGACGGCCCGGAGAGCTTCTACGCCGAGGTGCTCGATGAAGCCGCCTCCGGGGCGGACGCAGCAACCGAGCTGGCAGGTGGATTCACGCTCTCCCCGGTCAACAGCCTCACGGGTCACGTGGTCGACTCGGAGGGTGATCCCCTCCCGAGCGTCTCGCTCGACTTCGGCCTGTTCGGGCTCACCGAGGAGGCCTTCGACGAGATCAGGGCGGCTGCCCTATCCGGCGCGACCGGCAGCGGCGACGGAGGGCTCGTCGAGATCCTGCGGACCATGCCGAACGCCGGCAATGCCTTGCTCATCGAGTTGGTCACCGCCGACCCGTCGAGTCACTACACCCACCTCAGCCCGGGGATCGCAGCGGATTCGACCTCGGGTTCGTCGACCAACTGGAGATCGGCGACCCGCTCATGTCGGTGGCGATCTTCGGCCAGACCATCCCGGGCGTACCGGAACGCGAACGAGGGATGACGCCCTACGAGCTGTTCGCCTACCGCTGGAACGGCGGCCTCATGAGGATCCTCGGCGGCGATGGAGCCTCGATCGTAGTGGACGACTCGTTGACGGTCGTCGAAGGGTCGGAGCTCCTGTCGCGAGACATGAAGCAGACCCTTCTCGACCGAGCCTTCGTGGCCGGCGCGGATGCGGCCTACAAGGAGACCGTGGAAGAACTGGCCGACATGCTCGACGATCCGCGCTACAAGGCGACGGACCCGACCACCGGCGAGAAGGTGCTGTGCTTTGCCCCAGTGGAGGGAGGCTGCGCCCTCGTCGTCACACCTGAGGCATATCTGGTTACCGCCGTGATGTTCGGGGGTCTCGAGGCCTGCTTCGATCTCGCTGCGGAGTTGAACCGCCGCAATGCGGAGGGCGGCATCAAGGTCGACGAGATCAACATAGGTGGAGGTGAGGAGGGCGACCTGCCGTCCAACCTCTTCGGCGACGAGCCCCCGGCGGACGTGCCTCCCGGAGGTGTGTCATGCTTCGAGCCCGCGCCCCCTGAGCCGCCCACGACCGGCACCACCTTCGGCGACGTCCACGTCGCCACGTTCGACGCCCTCGCCTACAACAACCAGAGCGTCGGGGAGTTCTGGGTATTCGACAACGGCACCGTCCAGGTCCAGATGCGGCTCGAGCCCGCGGAGGGCTCCCAGGGGGCATCGGTCGTCACGGCCGCCGCCGTGGGAGTCGGTGGACACACCGTGTCGATGCACCCCATCGGTGAGACCTGGATCGACGGGACCGAGACCGCTCTCGAGCGAGGCAGGCCGTTCGACCTCGGTGCTGCCGAGCTGGTGCGGAGCCCCGGCCACTGGACCATAGTGACCGTCGACGGGACCGTCGTCGAGGTAACCGACATGGCGGGGAAGAGAGACAACCTCATCGTGGCGATACGCCCGTCGGCGGTCTCGTCGGTCGGGATGTTCGGGTCACCCGACCGCAACCCGGACAACGACCTCGTCACCCGCGACGGGATGCAGCTCGAGGCTGATATTCGTCTCAATTTCGAGGTCTTCCATGCCACCTACGTCGACTCGTGGCGTATCACCCAGGAGGAGTCACTGCTCCACTACGGACCCGGCGAGAGCACGGAGAGCTTCCTGATCGAAGGCTTCCCGCAGAGCTTGGTGACCGTTGCCGACTTTCCCGAGTTCGAACGAACGGAAGCGGAACGCCTCTGTGATGAGGTGGGAGTGACGCGAGAGGATCTGGTGGCGGCTTGCGTGTTCGACGTCGTGGTCACCGGCGAGCCGGCGTTCGCCTACCACTCCTTCCTCGTTCAGGCGACCACCCCGGGACCCACCGTGGTCTCGGGCGACGGAGGGAGCATGGTGACGGTGGGCGACCTGACGCTCGACATGAACGATCCTGCCGCGACCTGGGAGTGCGCCGTCGCCGAGGGCACGTTCTTCGCGCAGGGCGGTCTCCGTGTAGGCGACGACCTCTACGAGTTGGCCTTCGAGTACTCCGCCGCTGCCGCCGGCGAGACCGGAGTCGAGCGCCTGACGGTGACCGTCTTCCTCAACGGCACGCCGCACGCCTGGATGCTGACCTGGCTCGACGTCCCGACCGGCACGATCGACGATCTCGCGTTCGACGGGTCGACGCTCAGCGCGACCGGCACCGCCTACCTCAACGATCCGCCCGACCCCAGCCTGACGCTGTTCGCGCCGATTCCCGCCGGCACGCCTCTCCAGGCCTTCAGCGTGCAGGCGACGTGTGACCAGTGAGACGCCCACAGGTTCCTCGGACTCCAAGCCGTCTGGAGCTTTCTGAAGACGCAGCTCCGCGCCTTCATCGCATCCACGTTCTGCTACCCGCGGCGCCTGGCCAGACGGCTGATACCTCTGGCGAGAGTGCGCTGGAGGCTGAGCTCGGATGGCTCCCAACTTGGCTCATAGACGGAGACACCTGCTGATCCAACGCCCCGGGTTCTAAATCGCTCGAGCACAGGGCCTCAGGCCGTGAGCGGGGGAGAGCAGAGAGGTTCAAGGCGCCGTTGACAACTGCCGATCATGCGAAGGTGAAGTCGAGGGAAAGATCACCTACGCCTGCCTGGTTGCGATCGCTACTCCTAGCGGTGATCGCCGTTAGTGGGACGGTCGCCACTGTCACGGTGGTGGCCAACGCCTCGGCGTCTTCCGCCGTCAAAGCGGAGGCAGAGCGCGCCCTTCTGATATCGGACATGCAGTCTGCTGTCCGCGTTGAGTCGGAGGCTGCGGCCCTGTTCGTGGCGGGTCTTCCCGGCTCCGATGCGATGGATGGCATGGAGAACGACATGGAGGGCATGACCGGAGAAGGACAGCACGGCTCGGAGATGGGGGTTGACTCAGACGATCACGCTGCGTCTAGTGGGTCGGACCTCTCTGATCATCCCGATGTGGTAGCGGCTGCCGAGGCGTTTGCCGCCTCCGCCTCGAGAATCCGCTCTGAAGGGACAGCCGAGGAGAGGGTGAGGGCCGATGATGCGATCGAGGCCCACACCACCTTCCTTGCGTCCTTGACCCGCCTCAATGCTGCCGCTCACGGGGCAGAGGACGCAATGTCGCTCTACCACAACGACACCCAGCTCGTCGAGACCGAACTGAGGGTGGTAGTAGAGGACCTTCGTGATCAGACGTCCCGGGGTCTGGCCGACGCAGTCGAACGGATCGAGCGCTCACAGACCCTGTTGACGGTCATCCTGCCGCTCGCCGCCGGCGCCGGCGCCGTGGCCGCTGTCGGCTTCTTCCGATCCCGAGCTGCCTGGCGACGTCTTCAGTTCCTCGAAGACCTGATGTTGGCGAAAGACCGGTTCATCGGAACAGTCAGCCATGAGCTGCGCACCCCTCTGGCCGCAATCGTGGGCTTTGCCGCGCTGCTGGGGTCGGAAGACATGAGCCTGGACGAGTCCGAGAGACGTGAGTACAACTCGCTGATTCTCAACCAGGGCAACGAGGTGACCGCCATCGTCGAGGATCTGCTGGTCGCCGCCAGGGCCGAGATCGGAGAATTGACCATCGCCGACAAGCCGATCGATCTCGGAGCACAACTGCGTCAGGTCTTCGAAGGGCTCACCTCACCGCTGAGCTCGGTCCGGGTGACCGGCCACAGGCTCGAGGCTTGGGGAGACCCGGGGCGGGTTCGGCAGATCATCAGGAACCTGTTGACCAATGCCGACCGTCATGGCGGAGAACACATCAGTGTCGAGTTGGCCGCAGAGGGTGCCAGAGCGGTGGTCAGGGTGTTGGACGATGGAGATCCGATCCCAGAGACTCAACGCGAGGCGATCTTCGAGCCCTACACGACCCTCACCACCGACAGTCCGGTGACCGGATCGATCGGCCTCGGGCTGGCAGTGTCCCGACAGTTGGCGGTGTTGATGGGTGGTGATCTCCGATATGACCACCGCCACGGGCACAGCGTTTTTGAGCTCAGGTTGAGGCTCATCGACAGCGAAGCGCCGGTCCCGGCCGACGGGTTGAGAGATCATCGGTTCTCGACGGTCACCTAGTCCCGCGGTGCCCGGCCGGCAAAGAGCCGGCGGGACGGAGGATCCTCGCCGCCCGGTGAGGGAGCGTCCCGTCGATGGGGGTATCCAGCCTGGTAGAGGTCCACACCCCTCTGCGGGACGTACGACCAGGGAGTCTTCGGCCCAACGCTGCTTGTTTCGCTTGATCTACGACTCCAAAATCGGCGCCCACGGCGACCAGCCCGCCGACACATATACCCGGCCGGATCCAGCTCGGCAAGTTCAATGACGAATCACGCCAGGTGACCAGGCGACTGGTGTGACTCGACGAAACCCGCAACCGGAGTGCAGAGCCTGGGAGCCATGTTGGGAGCCATTGCGTGTGCACTTCGATGGACGGCGGTGGACCCGCCCGCCACACCATCATCTGCGGATTCAGCCCGAGGGGCGTCCAAACCAGGGGAGGCGGGTCAGCCAATCGGCTGTCGGCTCATCACGGGTGGTTCACGTCCGGCGAGCAGCCAACCGCCGAGCGCCGCCGCAGAGGGCGTGCCGATGACAATGAGCAGGAGGTGGAGAACCGGCAGCCGGGCGAGGGTGCCGATGTCGTCGAGGTACCCGGCGCCGAGGACGATGAAAGCTGCTGCCCCGCCGAGGGTTACGCCGAGAGCCGCCAAAGCACCGGCCGTTGTGGCGGTCACCGCTCGTCGCAACGTGCTCGTCCCCCCCGTTGCAGCCAGGATCTGAAGGTCGCCCGCCGCTTCACCGCGGATCAGCCCGACTGTCATGGCGAACACCCCAAGCGCGAGAACCATGCCGACGGCCGTCGCCCCGTACGCAGCCCGGCGAGACCGGCCTGGTGGTCACGGGTCTCGATGGTGAGTCCGGCACCGGCCGCCAGGTCACGGGTCGACGCGAGCTCGTCGATGGTGAGTGGAGCGTCGGACTCGATGAGCCAACGACCGGACGGCGCCGTCAGCCAGCCGCGTCGGCGCAGCGCTTCAGGAGTGACGAAGGTTCCCGGTGCGGACGTGTAGCGCCGGTCGATGGTCTCGGCAGTCATCATGGGCTCGACCTTCCGTCGAGGCGCGTCCGCCGGCTGGGCGACACCAAGGATGGCGAGTTCTCCGGACTCGACCGACATGAACTCGGTCGCCGAGTCGAGGGCGTCGAGGTCGACTCCGTATGGGGCGAGCAACCTCGGTGTCGCCACATACGGCAGGCTCAGGTCAACCCAACCGTCGCCCATCCGCTTTACCAAGGTGACGGCGATGCGACCGTCCGACGTAGCTTCGTATTCAAAGCCTGGATCGAGAGCCACGTCGAGTTCGGTCACGACGGCACCGTCGAAGATCGCGGCGATGCGATCGACCTGGGATCGCATGGGGTCGAGCTGGGCGGGTTCAGGCACGAAGGACCGTCGAAGTCTCCCCTGATGAGAAGCTGGTTGTCGGCAAGGTTGCCGGCCTCGGCTGTGTGCTGTGCGGCGGTGGCGGCGACGACGATGGCAATCGGAATGCCCAGGGCCAGAGTGATGGCGGCCAGTGCCGCTGCCGACCGCGCCTGGTATCGCGCCAGGTCGCGAACCGCGATGCGAGGGGCGATCCGAAGCACGCCTGCCAACGAGGCCAACGGACGGATCCCCATCGGGGCTGAGAGCAGGACCCCCACAATGACTGTCGCCGTTCCGCCAACGAACAGTCCAACACTGCGCCAGTAGACGGCCCGGTCGTCGGCAACGGGCCCGGCCGCGAAGAGCGCACCCACACCTCCGGCGATGAGGATTGCAGCCAGCGTGGCCGACCGGCGGACCGTCGCAGGGCGTTCGGGGCCGCCCCGACAGCGCGCCCACGATCGAACCCCGCGAGGCCACCCGAGCCGGCCACCAAGCGGCAAATGACCATCCACAGCACCGGTGAGGCCGGTATGACGAACGAAGAGCTGTGCCGCGGGCTCATCACCGCCGACTCCGAGGCCGAGGTGATCAGCCTGCTGAAGCGATGCGGATACTGGGAAGACTCCAGCCTATGGCGCTACATCGGGGACAACGAAGCCAACTGGTCGACGATCGGGAACCAGCAGAGAGATCCATCGCCGCCCTCGCGGAGAAGTTCATCAACGCTATTGACTCGGTATTGACGGACCTGTGCTATGCCGCCGGCAACGATCCCAAGGGTCCCGACGCGCCGACCAGCATTCGCGAGGCAGTCGCTCGCTTCGAGGAGCAGGCTCCAAACCCGCAGGCCGATCACACCGGCAGGGTCGCGAACTGGCTCGACACCCAAGTCCGCGAGTACGCACGCAAGATCACACTGGCGGTGACCGAGGCCGAGGGCGCGCAGCCCAGCCTGAGCATCGCGGACATAGGCGAAGGGCAGACGCCGGACAGCATCCCCGACACCTTCATGTCCCTGAACAAGAGAAACAAGGTGGACATCCCGTTCGTTCAGGGGAAGTTCAACATGGGTGGCACCGTTGCCACGAGTCGGCCTCTTGTTCCCGCCGCCGCCGAAGTTCCGATCGGTGAGATCGCCATGAACGGCTACGCCGACTCGCGAGCTCCTGGTTCGGCCTCGAGCACGAAGACCGGGATGTGGCGATCGGTCCTCGACCGGTACTCGCCGTAGTCGGGCTGGACCTTCACGAACTCGCCGAACAGGCGCTCGTAGTCCTCGCCGTCGACCTGACGGGCCCTCACCCGGTGCCACCGGCCCGCCTCGCGGACGTCGGCCTCGAGGTGAGCACGCAGGTTCTTGGCCCAGGCCGGGTCCGAGTCGTCGCCGACGTTGCTGCCGACCACGGCCGGCCCGTCGGGCGTCGTCAAGTAGTTGAGCAGGACCCGCCTTCGCTCACCGGACTTGTGCCCCGTGGTCACCAGCTCGAGGACAGACATGCCCACCGCCCGCCTGCCGAGTCGGCCGCCGGTGGCATCCCACACCCATCGGTGGATCTTCCATATGGCGCGGTACCGCTTGCGGGAGTGAGGCTTTCTCATCGTGGCTCCTGTCGGTCAGTCGTCGACGATCGCAAAGACGCCGGGCACCGCATCCAGAGAGGCCACCGTGCGCCGGGCCGCCTCGTCCACGTGGATCCGCGGCGGGTCGGGCGGGCGGGCGGGGTGGTACGTTCCCGGCCCGTAGAACTGCCCATACCGCAGCACGACCCCTGGATAGCTGAGGACCGCCTTCTCGAGCTCCTCCACGGCGGCGCCCCCATCGCCGGGGAGCGCCCAGGCGACGCTCTGCGCGATGAAACGGGAAACGTCGACGGCGAGCGCCGCGGCGACCAGATTGCGGGTGCCTACCCGCCGGATCCGGTTGTGCGATGTCGCGAAATCCTCGAAGCGGGCGAAGTCGTCGGGGAGGTCGGTTAGTTGGTGCATGACGACGTCGGGTTGGGCCCGCGCCACGGCTGCGGCGAGTCCCGCGGCGTCGAACACGTCGCAAACGACCGGCTCGGCGCCGACCTCGATCAACGCTGCCACTTTGGAGCGAGATCGAGTCATACCGATGACCTCGTGGTCCGCCTCTACCAGCAACGGCACCAGTCGTGACCCGATCACGCCCGTCGCTCCGGCCACGAACACTCTCACAACTTGCCGAGTCTACGGCCCCGGGCACCGAGGCCTGAGGCGACGACCGGATCGTCACCGCCATCCGCTCGCGCAGCCGGGAGCGCGGCCCGACTCGTTGGCCCCCGGGTGCCCGCTCCTGGTCGAGCATCACACCGGAACAGACGCACCGATGGACCGGCGTGTATGGGGTCGAGGCGGAAGCCGTCCGGCAGGCGACCCACGGAGTCGACAAAGGTCTCCCGGGCCGTCGCGGCGGCAGGGCGACCGGTACGATCTCCACCGCCGGGTCCCCACACCGTCACCGAGTTTTCGACGAACGGGCCACCCCGGCTCGGTGGTGACAGAGGAGCGGCGTATGGCGGCAGAGCACTTCGACATCGTCGTGGTCGGATCCGGATTCGGCGGATCCGTCGCGGCGGAGCGCCTCGCTCGCGGCGGCAAGCGGGTCTGCGTGCTGGAACGGGGGAAGGCCTATCCCCCTGGATCGTTCCCGAGAACACCACGCGACATGGGGGCCAACTTCTGGGATCCCGCGGCCGGGCTCCACGGCATGTTTCACCTGTGGTCGTTCAGGGACGTGGAAGCGCTGGTGTCGAGCGGGCTCGGAGGAGGCTCCCTCATCTACGCCAACGTGCTGATCCGCAAAGACGAGCGCTGGTTCGTGAAGGAAGACCCCTTCGGGAGCGGCTTCGAGCACTGGCCGATCGGCCGCGACGACCTCGAGCCCCACTACGACCGCGTGGAGCAGATGCTGGGAGCCACGCCGTTCCCGTACCGGGACGCCCCCAAGACGGTCGCGATGCGGATTGCCGCCGAACGGCTGGGCATGGAGGTGCACCTGCCCAACCTGGCCGTGAGCTTCGCGCCGGCAGACGGCGTCGCCCGCCCCGGTGTCGCCGTCGCCGACCTCGACTACCCCAACCTCCACGGGATGTCCCGCCGCACCTGCCGCCTCTGCGGCGAGTGCGACATCGGCTGCAACGATGGAGCGAAGAACACCCTCGACCACACCTACCTGTCGTCGGCTGCCACCGCCGGAGCGGATATCCGGACCCGCAGCGAGGTCAGACGGATCCGGCCCCGTGACGAACGCGGCTACGACATCGAGTACGTGGCGTTCGGTCCCGAGCACGAGGGCCGCAAGACCAACGTGTCGAAGCTGCCGCACGTCGCGTTGACAGCAGACCGCCTGATCTTGGCTGCAGGCGCCGTCGCCACGCCATACCTGCTGCTGCGCAACCGGAGCAACTTCCCGGCGCTCGGGGAGGCTCTCGGCACCCGGTTCTCCGGCAACGGCGACCTCCTTACGCTGGCCATGCGTGCCAAGGATGGCAGGACGCCCCGCATCCTCGATGCCGCCCGCGGCCCCGTCATCACCTCGGCCATTCGGGTACCCGACGCGGTCGACGGCGGCGATGGACGGGGTTACTACGTCGAGGACGCCGGATTCCCGACCTTCGTGGAATGGATCCTCGAGACGCAGACCACGCCGTCCACCCTGCGCCGGCTGGCCGGCTTCGGCTGGCGGAGGGTCAAGGCGCGACTCGGCCGCGATCCCGACAGCGATCTCTCCGCCGAGATCACCCAGGTGATCGGCGACGCCGCGCTGTCTTCGACCTCGATGCCGCTTCTCGGCATGGGCCGCGACATCCCCGACGGGCGGCTCTCGATGCGGCGCGGCCACCTCCAGGTCGACTGGGACATGGAGACCTCTCGCGAGTTCTTCGAGCGGATGCGCGCCACGATGCGGGACATCGCGGGTGCGCTCGGAGCCGAGCACCGCGACAACCTGCTGTGGCGATTCAAGCGCGTCATCACCGTTCATCCAGTCGGAGGTGCTCCGATGGGTCGCCACGTTGGCGAGGGCGTCGTCGACGAGTACGGCCAGTCGTTCGCGTATCCCGGGCTCCACGTGGTGGACGGTGCGGCCATGCCGGGGCCGGTCGGGGCGAACCCGTCGCTCACGATCGCCGCCTTCGCCGACCGGGCCGCCGAACGGATCCTCGAGACCGACGAGCGAGCCGCTCCGCCACACCGCCATACCGTGGCAACCGAACCGGCTCCGCCTAGGGTGACGGCCATCGAGTCCGACCAGGCACCGACCAACACCGAGACCACGACGCTCTCGTTCACCGAGGAGATGAAGGGACACGTGTCGCTCGGCGACCTCCCCTTCGAGGAAGGGGCCCGCCGCGGCGAGGACGACGACAACTTCCTCATGTTCCGCCTCACCATCGAGCTCGTCGACGTCGAACGATTCGTCGCCGAGGCCGAGCACGAGGGAAGCGCCTCCGGGTGGGTGCAGTGCGAGATGCTGGGAGGCCGATTGTCAATCGAGTCCGGCGTGTTCAACCTGTTCGTCGACGCCGCCGACCCCGGCGTGAGCCGGATGCTGTATCGCCTGTGGTTCGCAGACAGCGTCGGCAACCCCCTGACCCTCACGGGATTCAAGACAGTGCGCGACGACCCCGGCTTCGACACTTGGTCGGACACCTCGACGCTCTACGTGAAGGTCCTGCAAGGCCGCATCCGCCCCGAGGACGACGACGACGCCGAGGTGGTGGCGACGGGCGTACTGAGGATCCACTTGCTCGACTTCGCCCAGCAGCTCACCACGTTCCGCGTGTCCGGTCCCGGCGCCGGAGCCAGGATGGGAGCGCTCACGGCGTTCGGGCGTCTCTTCCTCGGAGAGCTGTGGGACGTCTACGGGCCACCGATGGAGGGGGCGGACGACCGGGGGACGTCGTGACGGCTCCTCGCCGCCCCGCATCCGATCGTCCCAGCGACCTGGGCTTCGTACCCCAGCCGATGGTCGAGTGGCTGTCGCCCGGGGAGCTGCTGAGCGCGGCGCTGCGTGTGATGCTCTCGTCGGTCTTCGGGGCCTATGCCGACAAGCGGGAGCTGCAAGGTGTCTGGCCGCTCGGCGACGCGCTCGACTACTCGAGTCGCGAGGATCTCTGGATCGACTACGTCGCCGACGTCGCCGACGGATTCGACGCCACGATTACGGTGGCCTCGGTGCTCGCCTCGCCCGAGATCGACCTCGCCTCGCCCGAGGGACCCTCGTATCGGACGCGGCGCGGCGACGTGCTCGTGATGGGTGGCGACCAGGTGTATCCGAGCGCCGACTATCGCAACTACCGCAACCGCCTGATCGGGCCCTACCGGGCAGCGCTACCTGCCGTCAACGGGCGGGCGCCCGACCTCTTCGCCATCCCCGGCAACCACGACTGGTACGACGGGCTGACCGCGTTCCTCCGGGTGTTCTGCCAAGGGGAAGCCATCGGCGGGTGGCAAACGCGCCAGCGACGCAGCTATTTCGCGCTCCAGCTGCCCCATCGATGGTGGTTGTGCGGCATCGACATCCAGTTCGAGTCGTACCTCGACCCGTCGCAGCTCCTGTACTTCCGCGAGAGGGTGGGGAGCCAACTGCAGCCGGGCGACTCGGTCATTGTGTGTGCGGCGACACCGAGCTGGGTCGACGCCAACACCGGCGAGCCCGACGCGTACGAGAACATCGACCTCCTCGAACGCGAGATCGTGAAGCCCCGGGGTGCCGCCATTCGGCTCGTGATCGCCGGCGACAAGCACCACTACGCCCGGTACGCGGCCGCCGAAGGGGATTCACAGCGGATCACGTCGGGTGGCGGGGGCGCCTACCTGGCCGCCACCCACCAGCTCCCCGAGTCGATCGAGGTCCCTCCCCCGGATTCGACCGACATGGAGAAGTCGGCGCCCACCAAGTACAAGCTCGCCAAGGCGTATCCCGCCAAGGCGACGTCGCGGCGTCTCCGCATCGGGGTTCTGCGCCTGCCGTTCCAGAACGGATCGTTCTGGGGTCTCGTCGCCCTCACCTACCTGATCGTCGGCTGGAGCGTCATCCTCGGCCTCCGGGTCGGCGCCGAAGGCTTCGCCGACCTGCTGCGCAGCGTGCACTGGAGCTCACTGGTGAGCGGGCTCTTCGCCCGCCCGGTCGGCTTCGTGATGGCGATCGGCCTCATCGCCGGCCTCGCCGCCTTCAACCAGTCACCCCAGCAGGTGAAGCGCTGGGCCTTCGGCGCCGGGCACGGCGTCGCCCATCTCATGCTCGTCTTGGCGACGATCCTGGCAGCGGCACGACTGTTCGCCGACCTCGGAGACGGCCTGCTCCTCCTCGGCGTGACCCTCGTCCTCGGGACCGTCGGCGGGTTGCTCGGCTCGTGGCTCGTGGCCATCTACCTCCTCGTGGCCGACCACTTCCGCTGCAACATCAACGAGGTGTTCGCCGCCCAGCACATCGAGGGCTACAACAACTTCGTCCGGATGCACATCGCCACCGACGGCAGCCTCACCCTCCACCCGGTACGGATCCAGAAGGTGGTTCGCTGGCAGTTCGCCCCCGACGGCGACGACCACGCCCCGTGGTTCGTCCCCAAGACCGATCCTCCCGACCCCAAGCTGATCGAGCCGCCGATCCGGCTGGAGCCGCTCAGGCGGTAACCGGCCCCCTGACCGACCGGCGCACGCTCCCGTCCCTGTGACGGTCGAGGAACTCGATGATGAGTGGAAAGATGTCGTGCGCCACGTTCTTGCCCATGAACGGATCCTGATGACCGTAGCCCGGGATCACGGAAAGCTCGTGGAGCCCGGGGACGATGCGGTCGAGCCGCTCGAAGGCGACGACGTTGGAGTCGCTGAACACCCGGTTCTCGTCACCGGTCATGAAGAGGATCGGGGTGGTGACGTCCGGAGCGTCGCGGAAGTAGTTGTTGGGGAGCCGGTCGTAGGTCGGATCGCCCACCGCATACTTCACGGCCTGACCGGCCCTCAGCATCTTGCCGACGTGGCGGTAGTAGTTCATGGAGGTGGCGCCGTAGAGATCGGCGCCGCGGCGATGGGTCACGTCAGCCAGGTTCTCGTGGTGATAGAGCGCCGGCCAGCCAGTGCCCCACATCATCGACAGCATGTGGCAGGCGGGGACGTCGCATTCACGGTGGAAGAAGGACACGACTCGGGAGAACAGCTCTCCCCGGGTGAACCCGGGATCCTCGCTCCAGCGAGGGTTGAGGTAGGGGAAGCCGAGCACGTGGTCGACCATGGCCGGGGCGAAGGTGAGCTTGAGGCGCGACCACGTCGGCACCCGCGGGGTGATCGAGACGCTGTTGACGACGAGGCTGGTGACGTCGACCAATCCGGCGAACAGGCTCATGGAGAACGACGTCGCACCGAGGCAGTGGCTGATCACGTGAATCGGACGGTCGCCGACGTGGTCGCGCACCGTCGCCAGAGCCGGCGGATAGTCGTAGAGGGCCACGTCGTCGAGCGTCCAACGGTGCTTGAACAGGTTGTACGAGTGGCGGTTGCTCATGCGGTTGTCGAGGCACCACACGTCGTTGTAACCCCGGTCGAGCAGGTGGGTGACCAGGTTCTCGTGCTCGGGCATGATGAACATGTCGGTCGAGGTAGTCAGCCCGTGGATGATGACCACGGCTTCGTCCGCCGGCCCGCGGTTGAAGCGTAGGAAGGAGAGGCCCAGCCCGTCCTCGGTTTGGAACCAGTGGGTGGTGACGTCGGCGTCCTTCACGCCCTCCAGGGTGTACATCGGGATCTCACGCATCGGCGTCACTCCTGGTGCGGTCGGCCGGATGTACCGAGCGTCCCCCGTTGTAGGGGGCATTGGGGTCGATCTTCGCCAACCGCTCGGGATCACGGCCGGTGCGGGTGTGCATGTAGCGGTACGAGCCGGTCTCGATGCAGGCCTGGTCGAGGTCGCCGACGATCTGGCGCAGCAGGGACTCGGTGAGCAGGTCGGGGTCGACTCCGACGTAGAAGAGCAACTCCGCCCAGTGCTCCCGCTCGGGATCACCCTGCGCGAGGTACGCCGATGTGATGCCTTTGACGTAGAGGGTGATGAACGTGAAGCACCGGTAGCGCTCCCGGTAGTCGGTGACGACATCCCACATCCGCCGGACCATCTCCTCGTACACCTGCATGGGCGCGAGCACGACCAGGAACCGCTGCGGGTCGCCGACGGTAGCATCCAGGATCTTCTCGGTGAACAACTCGGCGTTCTTCACGGTGGCGTACTTCGGAGCCCTCACCACGCCGGCCATGCCCGCCATCTTGACGAGCTCGTCGACCCGCCGGGGCAGCCGCCCCGCCAGCCAACCGAGGCGATGGAGGCTCCCGTAGGCGACGGACTCGATCGAACGCCGGGCCGGCGAGGGGTCGGCGTCGCGATAGACCGAGAACGTCCCCAGCTCGAGGCTCTTGCCCGACCCCCTCGGGAAGTCGACCCACATCCCTCTCATGAACCTGGCGTCGTCGGGCGGAGCGGCGCAGAGGTCGCGTGAGGCGACGATGAACGAGTCCAGGTCGTCATAGCGGGTGTCGTCGTTGCGCCAATACGTCGAGTGTTTGTCGATCCTCATGATGGTGACGGTCACCTTGGTGATCACACCATGGCGGCCCAGGCCGAGGAGGAGACGATGAAGCTCGTCGGCACCGTCGCCCCGGTCGACGGTGTGGACGCCGCCGGACCAGTCGACGTACTCGAGGCGCTGCACCGTGTCGGCGAAGAGCCCGTATCGGAACGAGGACGGGGTGATGCCACCCACCGAGGCGAAACCCCCAACGGTGATATGGGCGTGGTCGCCGATGACGGGCAACCCCAGGCCGAACGGGGCGAGGTGCTCGTCGACGTCGGCCGACGGGGTGCCCGCATAGACGGTCGCCGTCATCGCCTGCTGGTCCACCTCGAGCACCCCGTAGAGCTTCTCGGTGAGCAGCACGGCACCGCTCTCGGGAGTGACCAGGTCGTTGCTGGAGTGACCCTTGCTGCGCACCGTGAGGACCTGGCCCAACTGGACGCACTCGCGGACGCACCTCACCACGTCGTCGGTGGTCCGGGGTACGTAGAACTTGAGCGGCGAGCGGGGAGGACCGCCCGGGTCGCCAATCCGGTCCCAGTCGTAGAAGAGGGAGTCGATCGAGTCGTGGACGAACGTCTCGTGCTGGTTGATGGCTCTGCGCCACGCGGTCTTGCCCGCCGGCTTCATGTCGGTCATGGGTCCGGGCCGCTGCCCACGGCTCCGGGTGCAGACGGTTGCTCCAGCCGTCGGCGGAGCGCCTCGCCCAACGCAACGTAGCCGTCGACGATCTTCCTCCTCAGGAACGGCATCACCACCGGTGCCAGGCCATGGGCCGTCTCGGTCTGCACGAGCACGACGCCTGCATCGGCCTTCATCTCGATTCTGAAGACGCGATCGACGTCCATCAGCCCGGGCAGCAGGTTGCGCGACCGCCAAGCCAGTATGCGCGGCGGGTCGACGGTCACCATGAGCTGGTGCATGTTCATCCGGCGCTTCCCCAGATGCAGCACCATCTTGACCCAATCGCCCTCCACGAGCGGCTTGTCGGCCCAGGACAGGGTCGGGTTCCACTCCGGCCAGCGATCGACGTCGACCAGCGCCTCCCATACCGCCTCGGGCTCGGCGGCGATCGCCGTCTCGTGTTGCAGGGTGACAGCCACTCGCATCCCCGGTTCATGTTGGGAAATCACTGTCGGCGAGGCCGTATTCGCCCCGCGACTCTAACCTGCGCCGGCCGCGGCGCGCCGAGGACAGCAGGTTCCCGGGTGGTCACCGGCAGCCGAAGCCGACCCTCCGGCTCCAACCTCTTGTCGGGCGTGATGCCCAGCTAGCCGCAACATCCGGTGGGCGGCAGCCGTGTCGGGACCGCTACGACGCGACCCGTGGGCGGCCAAGGCCCTCTGGCTCTTCCCAGCGACCCTGTTGAGTGCGGCGGCGGTCTCCCTGTCAAGCGGCGATGGTGTACTTGGAGGCACATACATCGGGGCCGGAGTGATCGCCGCTGGCGCGCTTGCCACAGCAGCTCGAGGGTCGACAGGTGAGGGCTCCGTCCGGTGAGCTCGAACGCGCTGCAGGCGGTCGGTGGTGCCCTCACCGTTCTCGGCGCCGGCCTGTTCCTCATGGCGTGGGCGTCGGAGATGTTCCTGGGCGAGCCGATGCTGGGTGGCGTGGAGGTGTCCCGATGGCTCGCGGTCCCGGCTCACATCCTCATGCTGTTGGGTCTCGTCAACATCTACCTGGTCCAAGCGGGTCGGGTCGGGGTCTGGGGTCTGGTCGGCTTCCTGTTGACGTTCTTCGGTGTGGCCATCTTCATCGGGTACGTGATCGGCGGTTGGACCGCAGCCATCCCCGAGCCCACGCTGGGACCGATCGGGGGTGTTCTCTGGCTCACCGGGCGCTTGATCCTCGCCATCGTCACGTGGCATGCCGGTGTCCTGCCCCGGTGAGCAGGAGTCCTTTGGTTCTTCGGTGCCGTCCTCTACGCCAACGGAGTCCCTGTCGGACCCGACGACGTACCCCGGATCACCGCACTTTTCGGCGCCCTGATCATCGCCGCCGGAATGGGTTGGGCAGGTCTGGGCATGCTCAGCTGGATTAGCGGACGAGAACTGGATGCACGCAGCATCTCCATCGCGCACATGCTGGCCATGCGCCCTGGTGTCCATCAGGTGTCGAACATGTGAGGCTGGTGCGATCCGGAGTCATCGTGTCAGCACGAGGTTCGTGGTGGAGGGCCACGATCTGAGGTCACCGGAGTAGGAGGCGACAATGCGGTGACGGCCCGGCGCCAGGTCGGATACCGCGACCCGAAAGCGCCCCTCCTCGTCGGCCGTGACCGTGCCGACCGTCTCGGCTACTGGCGCTAGCGGGACGGTGTGGCGCTCCAGCTCTGCGCCGGCAAGGAAGACGACGCCGGCATAACCGGCGCCCGCGGATCCCTCGGGGACGGCGGCTTCGACAATGAACCGGTACTGGGCACCGGGATTCACAGCAAAGCGCTCGCTGCCGAGGTTGATCTCTGCGTCCGGGTCGGCTGCCAGCCTCAACATCGTGCCGTCACCGGTGTCGCTGGCGACGACGTCGACACCGTCGATATCGAACTGAGCGAGGTACCCGAAGTCGGGATCTGACACCCGGTTGCCCGGCTCATCGGCTTCCGTGTAGCCGACCTGGTAGATCCGCAGGTCGGCGGGGCCCGGTCCTGCCCCCTCGGTGTTGATGCGGATCCCCACCTCGCCAAGCTCGGCACCCTCCGGCACCACGCCTTCGATGACCAACATCTGGCGGGCTCCGTCGAGGGGTTGTGCCGTCACGGAGACGGAGGCCATCGGAACTGGGTCGCCCTGGATGGTGACCACTCGGCCGTTCACCGTGCCCTCGCCGACCTCGGCCTCAACGGCGGTCCTGCGCCCCAGGTAGCGGCCGATGAGGCCGGTGAAGGTGGCCGGATCGTCTTCAGGCAAGACCCGCTGCGGATGGAATTGCCACGACTGGAGGACAACGTGATCGGGGAGGCCGCCCCACTCCTGCTCATAGGTGTGCGCACGCTCGGCGCTGAGCTGAACCCACTCGGCGTCCGAACCGGTGTCGTCACCGCCGTTGTAGATGATGCCGAACGGGACATTGCGTGACCGAACCACGTCCTCGATCTCACGTGCCACCTCGGGCCAGCCGGGTCGGGTCCAGTCGACGTCGAGGTGGAAGAACCCCAACGACTCCCCGGCCGCCGCCTCGTATGCGTCCAACCACACCGCGATATCGTCGGCGTTGATCTCCGGCCCCACCCACGCCGGCTCGATGTCGCCGACCACGATTCCGGGCTCCACTTCTCGGAGCATTGCCACGAAGGCGGCGACTTCCGCGGCGACACGCTCCACCGACCAGGAGCAGGCGTTCTCGCCCTCGTAGAAGTGGCCGTGGGCCAGCGGCTCGTCGAAGGCGACCAGGGCAACCGAGCCTCCGAGATCCGCGATCCGCTGCACGGTCTGCACCGCCACCACGCCGGCGAACCCTTCGATGCCTTCGCCGCACTCGCCAGCGGCACCGATCGGGCCGAAACCGGGGTGCGGGGGCAACGCCCCCAACTCCATGGCGAGCGGAATGCCCCGGTCGCGGAGGCCGTCGATCACCCGCAGGAACTCCTCGTTGGTTGGCTCCCGGGCCAGCCCGATCTGGTCGTAGATCTTGAAGGCGTGTAACTGGTCGGCGGCCGACGACCAGTCCGACCCGGCAGCGAAGAGGTCGAAGTAGTCGTCCGACCCCTTGACGAACCCGGGTAGGTCTACCGCGGGATGCGGCGCGAACCAGATCATGGGCCGAGCCGCGAGATGGACGGCCGGCGAGCTCGACGTCGTGGTGGTGGTCGTGGCCGTGGTGGACGGTGTCTCATGTCTTCCGGTTGCGGACGTCGCCGCATCGGTTGTTTCCGGGCTGCCGGCGTTGCTGCAGGACGCCAGGAAGATCGCCGCGAACACCGCGCCACTTCTCGCCGCTGAACTCCTCCGGTGAGCCGGTCGCATCCCTCTACCCTACGTTCGACCCTGAAGGCTCTCTTCGGGGCGAACCTGGCCCAGACGGTCAGCCGGTAAGGGTGGGGAGGTGGACCTGTGACCCCCGCTTCAGCAGGGTCTCATTGGCACGCTCGGAGGTGACTCGGCGAGTTCGGTGTGTTCGGCCCCCAACCTTCTGATCCATAGATCTCCAAGCGGTGTCCATGGGTGTCCACAGGGGTCCGCAGAGCCTGCAGCGATGGGCTGTCGAGTCCACCGGCGTCCATGGGTGTCCGGTCGGGTCCACAGAGAATGGCTCCCAACTTGGCTCCCACCGCCGTCGCATGGGCCAAGTGCTGATCCTTTGCTCCTACGGACTCGGCTCACTCCTCTGCTCAAGCCTGAAACCAAGCGAAAGTCCCGTCGAGGTCGCTCTGTTCCGTGGCTGGCTGAATGGGTCGTGACTGTTCGTTCGTTCCGGCAACGCGCCCACCTCGCAGCTTGCCTATCGCATGCTGCATGCTGTGACCCGTGAGAGCCACCCGCAACCGATACCGGGAGCGGTGCCAGCACGACTTGTTCCTCGCTTTTCGCGGGCTGGTTCGCTGCTTCGATAGCTTCGGGGCCTTGGTCCCGGCCCTCCTGCCAGATCGTAAGGCCATGCCGGTGGTTCGTCCCGGACCTCGGAGTCAGCACACTCAGCCCAACTCCAATGGGAGGGTGGAGGAGGAAAACCGTTCCCACTCAGCCCCTCCAGGGCACTCTCGCGCCGGCTGTTGTCGTCACGGGATCACTGTCCCGAGCAACCTCGGCGCCTCCCTCGTAGGCTTCTCGCCATGACCGCGGATCTCGTGACCCGAGGCAACACGCTATTGGAGAAGGGCCGGTGGGAGGAGGCTAGGCAGGCGTTTGAGGAAGCGATGGGCACGACAGAGAGCGCCGAGGCGCTGGCAGGGTCGGCGACGGCCTCTCGTTGGTTGGATGACATCGATGCTGCGATCACCTCGATGCAACGTGCCTACCGCGCCTACGTCGAGAGCGAAGCGAGCGTCGACGCCGCCAATGCCGCTGTCTGGCTGGCCGAACTGTTCCTGGATTACCGGGGTGAGCCCGCGGTCGCATCCGGATGGCTACAGCGAGCTCGTCACAGGCTGAAGACCGAACCCGACCACCCGGCTTTGGTGATCCTTGCGGGCATGGAGGCTTACCTTGCGCTCGCATATGACAAAGACCCACCTAAGGCACGGTGCTTGGCGGAAGCAGCGTTGGCGCCGGCGCAACGGCTCGGAGATGAGAGCGTCGAGATCATGGCGAAAGCGCAGTTGGGCCTGATTCGGGTAAGCCAGGAGGATATGAGGGAGGGGATGCGGCTGCTTGACGAGGCCACGGCTGCGGCCGTCGCCGGAGAACTCCATCGGCACGGGGCCGTCCAGACTTACTGCTTCCTGATCACGGCCTGTGAGCGGGTTCGTGACTTCGAGCGGGTGGCGCAATGGGCACGACACGTGGTGGCTCTCGCCACCGACATGGGGAGGGAGGATTTTGCCGTATTCGCACGGACCCAGTACGCCAACGTTCTGATCTGGAGAGGCGAATGGGTCGAAGCCGAACATGAATTGGCTTCGCTTGTGGAGGACACGACGAATCGTCCCCTGACCGCAGCCATGGCCCTGGTTCAGCTGTCGTCGCTGAAACGACGGCAGGGCAACTTCGAGGAAGCAGACGAACTGCTACGCCATGCTGAACGTGAGCCGTATCGGAGCGGCGTCCGGCATTTGGTCCTGACCGCGAGAGCTGCCCTCGACCTCGACCGCGGGGATCCCCAGGCTGCTGCCGACATGGCGGAGCGGTATCTCCTGGCCGTGTCGATGGATGACCCGATGGAACGCATCGAAGCCCTCGAGATCCTGGTTCGAGCCCGAGCCAGCCTGGGCGAGCAGGAGCCGGCCATGAGGGCTGCCGGCGAGCTCGCCGACATCGGCGCAGCCATCTCAACAGATGCGGTCGAGGGCGCCGCTCGTGCCGCCAGCGGAGTGGCGACACGGGCTTCGGGCGAGCTGGACGGGGCCCGGCGGGCTTTTGAGGAAGCGATAGCACTGTTGGACGCCGGCGGGGCGGCTCATGAGGTGGTCCGAACTCGGCTCGAGCTGGCCGAAACCTTGATCCTGATGGGCCATCCTGAAGCTGCAGGTCGCGATGCCGAAGTCGCGAGGGAGGGAGCTTCACGTTTGGGAGCTGCTGCTGATGTTGCTCGAGCGGCTCATGTTCTCTCAGGTCTCCGGGAACCTCCTGCCGGTTTCGAAGACCTAACTAGCCGCGAGGTGGAGATTCTCCGTCTGCTGGCTGCCGGGAAGTCGAATTCGGAGATGGCCGAGGATTTGTTCGTTTCGGTACGAACGGTTGAACGACACGTCTCCAACATCTACGCCAAGATTGGCGTCTGCGGCCGATCCGGTCGTGTTGCCGCCGCCGCCTACGCCCACACCCACGGGATCACGTAGTCCAGTTTGCGTGTGGTAATTACGGATCTGCGTGTCAGCACCGATGCCGAACCGGGCCATATCTCGTACGTTCGGCGATGCGACCAGGCAGCCAGCCGAGACGTAACCCTTTCAACGACAGGAGTGGAGATGGAACTCGATCAGGCAGAAGCAGAAGCATTCGCCAAGAAACTGCTGCAAGCCGTGGACGGAGCGTCCCTGTCACTCCTCACGAGCATTGGGCACCGCACGGGCCTGTTCGATTCCATGGCCGAGCTTCCGCCGTCAACCAGCGAAGAGATCGCCCGCGCCGCCGCCCTTGACGAGCGCTATGTTCGAGAATGGCTCGGCGGCATGGTGGTCACCGAGGTCGTCCACTACGACCCTGACACAGGCCGCTACGCACTTCCTCCCGAACACGCTGCTTTTACCACCACTGCCGCGGGGCCAGACAACATCGGCTTCTTCACCCAGTACATCTCGATGATGGGCGAGATCGAGAACGAGATCGTCCGGGTGTTCCGCGAAGGCGGTGGCGTCCCCTACACGTCGTACCAACGATTCCAGTCATTGCAACGAGAGGAGACCGCCCGCGTCTACGACGCCGCGCTTGTCGAAGGGATCCTCCCCCTGGTCCCCGGATTGGTGGAGCGACTCGACGACGGGATCCGTGTCCTCGATGTGGGAACCGGAGCGGGTCACGCAATCAACGTCATGGCTCGTGCGTTCCCGGAGAGTTCGTTCCGGGGGACCGACATCTCCCAAGAAGGTATCGACCTCGCCATAGCGGAAGCAGAGAGTTGGGAACTCACCAACGTGGGCTTCGACCTCGAAGACACCGCCGGCACCACCGGCCGATACGACCTGATCACCGCCTTCGACACGATCCATGACCAAGCAAATCCGACCGCGGCGCTCCGATCGATCGCAGACGCACTCAACCCCAACGGCGTGTTTCTCATGGGCGACATCAACTTCTCGACGAACCTCGAAGACAATGTGGGCAACCTGTTTGCCCCCTCTATCTTTGCCTTCTCGGTCTTCCATTGTCTCACCGTCTCCCTCGCCTACGGAGGGGAAGGACTCGGTACCGCCTGGGGCGAACAGTTGGCCCGAAGCAAACTGGCCGAGGCAGGCTTCACCAAAGTCGAGACCAACCGGATCGACGGCGACTTCCTCAATCTGTACTACACCGCCCAGAAAGCAGAGTGAGGCGTGTGACGACCGCTGCCAACGACCATCGTCCGGAAGAGGCAAGAAGACTGACGGCCTTCCTCGGACAATGGAGGGTCGAGGGAACACTGCGAAACAGAGAATCCCAGGCCGCAGTCTTCGGAAGATGGAGATTCGAGCCAGCCATCGACGGGTGGGGCATCTCCGGGATCATGGACACCTATATCGAAGGAATGGATACCTTCGAGGAGAGCGAGCTGATCAGATTCGACACTGTCGGAGGACAGATCCACATGTTCAGCGCCAACAAGTACGCGATCAGGGACCACTTGGGAGATTGGACCCGTGATGATCAGCTCAAAGTTCGCTACAAGGGAACGCACGGACTCGGCGAGATCACAGAAGAGATCACCGTCGACTTCGAAGGGCCCGATCGAATCGTCGCCCGCGTGATCGAGCACGCTGACGGGGCGGTCGTCATGACAACCGATCTCACGCTCACTAAACAGAGTTGATCCACCAACCGGGCGGCTCAAGTGGTGAGTCATCGAGACGCGGCGACACGGGATGACTCACCGTCAGAAGGTTCACTAGCTCCAATCCGACAGAATCCCTTGCCACACAAGGGTTTCGACGGCACGCCCTGAAGGACTCGAACCCCCAACCTTCTGATCCGTAGATCTCCAAGCGGCGTCCCGTCTCTTCTCGCCTGAGATTCTGGCGCGGAACCAACACCCGTATCTGGTGGCAAACCACCCATGTGTCAATAGCGGGGTGCTGCCCGTGCAGGGTTGTGTTGGAAGGTGATCCTCGCCACTCTTCGTGAGGAGTCTGCTCGCCTTCGTGTCACTGTGCTCGTCGGCGATGAGTGACTCGAGGTCGACCTTCGCCAGAACACGTTGCTCGTCCCACGGCCGACGGTCCTGGGCGCGCTCGAACCGACTTCGACTGCAGCCAAACTGCAACCCAACGGGCTAACAGGGGCCGACAGAGCCTGATACGAGCCGGACCCCGAACTGGCAAGAATGCCCGTAAACACGGACTTTTCACTACAGCCTGATACCTCTTAGCACGGGCGTGACCGGATTCAGGTTCCTGCGATCGCAAGATCGTGGGGGTTCAAGTCCCCCCTCGCCCACCAGGGATTTCTACCCGATTTCGGGTCCGTCCAGAGGTCGCCGTCAGGCCGGGCGCTGCGGACACCGAGATCGGCTCTCCCGGGGCTCACTCCTCCACTGGTCTCCGTCACCCCTCATGGCTTACAGAGCCGGTTCTGGTGAGGGGTACGAGCGCGTGTGATCGCCCCTGGTGGGGAGGGATAGGGGTGGAGGGATCATCTCTGATCATGGACATGGCCGAATAGGCCGATCTTGCTGATCGCCCACGAGCCGACGAAAGGAATTCCCGGTAGACTTCGTTCGTGACGCTCGCCCGACCCACCGTGCGATTCACCACCTCAAAAGATGGTGTCGACATCGGGTTCTGGGAGATTGGCTCCGGCCCTCCCCTTCTCCTCGCCCATAACAGAAGTCTCAGCCATGCCGAATTGGAGTGGACTGTTCCGTCGATGGCGGCGTTCTATCTTGAGCTCGCCAGGTATTTCCGCGTGGTGAGATTCGACCCGCGTGGTGCCGGAATCTCAGGAGAGCCGGGGAAGTAATCGTGTCCGACAGCGTCCGTCAGCTTGCGGTTGGCAAGGAGTTCGAGTTCCAGCCGAGAGGTGAGATCTCCCTGAAAGGATTCAAGGAGGCGCAGCGAGTCTGGATAGCGACACGGTCGAAAAAGCCAACGTCGATGACCAACAACAGCCCGTGATGGGCGGCAGCGAGTAGAGCAATCCGTACCCAGCAGACCCAGATCACAGCAGTTCTGCAGCGACCGCACGTTGACGGCTGTCTTTCTGCCGATTCGTATGCTCGATAGTGGAAAACCGGCTGACCTTTGGTGATGGCCCTTTAGTCGCCGACCGCTACGAGCAACCTCGCCTGGGTAACGGCGGC